>CAUYTW010000034.1 GCA_963575715.1 Gammaproteobacteria bacterium
ACCAGAAAGACCAAAAGGAGCAGAAAGACCAGAAAGACCAGAAAGACCAGAAGGAGCAGAAAGACCAGAAAGACCAAAAGGAGCAGAAAGACCAGAAAGACCAGAAGGATCAAAAAGACCAGAAAGACCAAAAGGAGCAGAAAGACCAGAAAGACCAGAAAGACCAGAAGGATCAGAAAGACCAGAAGGATCAAAAAGACCAAAAGGATCAAAAAGACCAAAAGGATCAAAAAGACCAAAAGGATCAAAAGGATCAGAAACAAGGAAAAGAACAAGGGCAAGGACAGGGTAAAGGACAACAATCCAAAGAACAAAAACAAGAACAGTCAGGTCAACCGTCAAAAGATCAAAAACAGGGCCAGCAATCGAAAGATCAACAATCAGGACAATCACCGCAAGAAAATAAAGAAACCAAATCCGATCAAAGCTCTCGAGAGCAGCAAAAGGAGATGGAGACGGGTCGGCGCCAGCGAGAGCAATCCAAAGCCAATGATGCTGACGGTAAATCCCTTGATAAAAAGGAACTAGGCAATTCTCCTGATCCAGATAAAAATAATGATCGGGAATCGCAAAAACCCGAAGAACAAAAATCGCGGGATAGCTCAGGTAAAGAACAACTTCAGAAAAATCGTGATGAAGTTGCGCGTGATCAAAAACCGCATCGAATCGACGCCAAAGAAGGCAGCGAGCGTGACCGTGAAAATCAGCCCGGCATGGTGGAGCGAAATCAGCATGAACCGCAAACTGATCCTGTCAGCGGAAAAAAAATGGAGCGCGAATCGCTAACCGGTGGCGAGAAAAATACCGAGCGTGAACGCCAAAGCCTGGGCGAACAGATGAAACAAGAGTCGCGCTCGGAAGAAAAAGGTAAAAATCCATCCCGAGATGAAACAGACAATCGTCGAGAATCAACGACACCACCACAACTTCCAACTTCAGGATTTCAAAAGAAATCCGATGCAGAGCAACCTGGCAGTGAACAACAAGATAAAAAACCAGCGCTGCCGTCCGAGCGTCCAATGGATACCAATTCCACCGAAGGGGTAACGCGATTGGAACAACTTGAACGCAGCGCAATTCCCGATCAACGCTCACCGGAACCTAACGAAAAACCTTTTGGTAGTCTTGATCAAGCCTCGCGGCAAAGTGGACCAGGAATTTCTGATGAATTGGCTAAGGAATGGATGAACCGCGTAGAGGCAGATCCAGGTCAACTCCTGCGTCGTCAATTTGAGGTGGAGGAACGACGCGAATTACGGCAAAGTGTTGGTCCGCTCATGGAGGCTCGCCCATGGTAATGTTTTTTAATACATTATTGAAAAATAATATGAATACAATGTTAATTCCAGGACGACGCGCCGCTTTTTTCCTGCTAGTTGTTACTGTGGTGAATAGTTCCGTTGCCTTGGCGCGCGGTATTTCTGCACGGTCATCTCAGGTACAGGCCCAAGCCGAGGCAAGCATCTCGACCAATAGCCCTTACGTCCAGCAGACCTTGATTTACACCGTGCGGGTGGTAACGCGGACCAATGTTTTAGAATTTTCTCTGAATCCACCCACAGTTCCGGGGGCAGCATTGGAACTGCTGGAAGATAAGCCTCGTACCTATGCGCGTCCCACCGCCGATGGGCAGATGGTAGTCAATGAATACCGCTATGCCCTTACTCCGCTAGTGGCTGGACGCATCGATGTGCCACCCACCAATCTTTCCGGCAAGGCTGAGTCGCTTTCCAGGGGAACCGTGCGGCGTGATGTTTCCTTCGACGCACGCACCAAACGGGTTAGTCTTCAGTCCCGACTTGTCCCACCCAGCGCCACCCAACCGTGGTTGCCGGTTCAAGCCCTGGCGTTGATCAGCGAGGGAGAGATTCAACAAGCCCAGATCGGCGAACCCTTCACCCTCTCTTTGTGGCTACGCGCCGTGGGTGTGCGTGGTCAACGTCTCCCGACGCTGGCCGATTTGCTTCAGGGGCCGGATTTTCGCGTTTATCCCGAAAAAGCTGTCGAATACTGGCAAGATGTCACGCCCGATGGCGACGCAGTACGTGGCCAGCGTCACGAAATACTTACCATCGTGCCACTTAAAGCCGGAACCTTGCAGCTGCCAGCCGTGCGTATTGCCTGGTGGGACACAATCAAGGACAAGCCAGCGACCTTGGAATGGCAGCTTCCGCCAATCGTGGTAACGGACCCAACCTCAATCTCACCCTGGGGTATTTTGGGCTGGCTATTGACCTTACCCGCAGCGGCGATCTTTTTTTTCCTCGGTTGGTGGCTGGGCCGTGCTCAACCAGGAATAGCGGGAATAGCCGGAGTCCCTCGACGAATTCTAGGCGGTTGGCAACAAATTGGAGAACGTTTGCGTTCCCTGTCTGTGGGTCTTGTGCGGGGCATTAAACGTGGTTATCAACCTGTGCGTGTGCGTTGCGTTGCCTTTCTGAATAAACAGATAGCGGGACGGATTCCTTTTGCTATTCGTCGCCTGCGACTCGATCCGTTCTTCGCACGGCTTTTACCCACGGTGTTTCATACTCGGCGGCTATTCCGTCATGTCCAGGCGGCGACCAACGCCGAGGCGATTTCCGATGCGTTGCAAATTTACGCGACCACAGCCTTAACACTGCCGCGCCATATTCCCTTAACCGTGGTAGCTGAAACCATGATTATCAATCACCCGGAGTTCGACGCTTCTGCGCTATCGGATCTTCTCCATCAACTGGATGCGGCGCTTTATGGCTCAACGCCCGTTGCGGAAAACAATCGAAAATTATTCGACATTGAACGCTGGAAACAGGATTTCCGAGAAGTGATTCGTCCCATGCGCCACCAACCACGTCGCGCTCCGTTGATTGATCCAAAAGGTTTACCTCCCTTGAATCCCGATCCAGAAATTTTTGATAGCCATGAAAAAAATGAAAAAAAATAAATTATTTTCTGATCAAATAGCTCCAATTCAATCTGACAACCAGCAGACTTTGGCTGTAGAAATATTGTCTGATAGCGCAGCATTGGCATTATTGGCGGATTGGTCGCAACAAACCATCGCTGAATTACCGCCTGCGGCGCTTGAGGTTGCCCATGAATGCGGCAATCTGCCGTTGGGATTGCGGATGATGGGGGCGCTATCGCGCGGCTTACCGGATTCCTGGGAGCGAATTTTGCGTCAAATACGAGAAATCGATCCAAAAGCACTTCAGCGGCGCTTCAGTGATGATCCCACCCTTGCACCGCAAACTTTGCGCGCGCTCCAGGTGGCGCTAAATTCTCTGGAACCGGAATGGCACAGACATTATCTGGATCTGGCGATTTTTCCAGCAGATGTCGCAATCCCCATGACCGTTTTACGCGCGCTGTGGACTCCAGAAAAAATTGTTGCCAACAATCAAAAAAGCGTCGAGGAGAACGCAAAGGAAATAGATATCACGACGATTGTCGCTCAATTCAAGCAACGTGCGCTTGTCGAATGTGACGACGATGATTATTTTCATTTGCAAGCAATCCAGAGAGTCTATTTACAGAAATACGCAGGAAACCGTTCCGCGTTACACGCACGTTTTCTGCGCAACATTGCCACTCAACTACCGCACACGGGCACCTTGCCATCATGGGATAACCTGCCGCGAGATGAATTCTATCTTTGGCAATATTTACCCTACCATCTGGCAAATGCCGGCCAATATACGGAATTAAGCAAACTTTTAACCGATTTGAATTGGCTGGACGCCCAACTGGAAATGGTTGACCTTTCCACCATTGATGCTATGTATGGCTTGCCACCTCACGAGGAAAGTCTCGAACGGGTACGCGGTGCATTGCGATTGGCGACTCCGGCGTTGTCGAAAGATAAAAATCAGTTAGCGGGTCAATTGTTGGGCCGTTTACTGGGTGTCAGGACGCCGGGGTTGCGCGGTTTGATTAAGCAGGCAATGCGCTGGAAAGGCGCTCCTTGGCTGCGTCCCTTGACAGATAGCCTAATCGCATCAGGTGGGCCGTTGGAGCACACCTTCGCCAGCCCACGCGAGCGAATCCAGGCCATTGCGGTAACGCAAGATGGACGGTTGCTCATCGCGGGTTCCGCTGAGGGACAGATCAAAATCTGGGATTTAGAACAATGGCTTGAGCTATCCACCTTGTCGAGTCAACATCACGCGATCAACGCCGTGGCAATCACGCCGGATGGACAGCGGTTTCTGTTGGCCGCTGATGACGGCACGCTCGAATTGTGGGATCTGGAACGTCGAGAAGTCCGGTGTACGCTCAAAGGCCATCGTGACCGCGTCAACGCGGTGGTGATGGCACAAAATGGACGGCAAGCGATTTCCGCTTCATCCGATGGCACCCTCAAGGGCTGGAATCTGGAACAACAGGCATTGATGTATACCTTGAAAACCTCGGGTCCAGCGCGCGCAATAGCGATGCACCCAGACGGCGTTCATGCCATTTCCGGTGGTGACCATGGTATTCAGATTTGGGATCTAGTGCATCGAATCGAAAAACGCACCTTGACCAGTGGCGGGCATCAAGCCTCGATTTCCGTGCTGGCGGTCACTCCAGATGGACGCAAGGTGATTGCCGGCGCAGTTGACTCAACACTCAAAATTTTGAGTCTAGATCAGGGTACCGTCATTCATACCTTAAAAGGACATGGCGGCCCGATTCGCGGCTTGGCTTTGACTCCCGATGGACAGTGGATCATTTCCGCGTCCACCGATGGAAACTTGAAAGTGTGGGATCTGGAGCGAGGTATGGAGCGTTGTACCCTTGCCGGGCATCACGCCGAGGTAGCAACTGTTGCCGTGACCTGGGATGGTCGGGCAATTTCAGCGGGTGCGGATCGAACGCTCAAGGTCTGGGATCTGGAACGGGGCGCTGATTTGCATACCCTGACCGGCCATCGTGATGCGGTTAATGCTGTGGCTGTTTTGCCCGGTGGAACCCAGATTATTTCTGCTTCAGATGATCGCACTCTGAAAATTTGGGACATGAAATGGCGACGTGCGGCGCTCCAAATCTTGACGGGTCATACCCGCGATGTGAACGCAGTGGCAGTGAGCGCCGATGGGCGGTGCGTGGTTTCCGCCTCCAAGGATAAAACTCTTAGAGTTTGGGAGTTAATTCAGGGTAAGGAACCCAAGGAACTACGGGTGTTAACCGGTCATAGTGCGCCGGTACGCACGGTGGCGCTCACTCGGGACGGTCAGTGGGCCGTCTCTGGCTCATCGGATCGGACCCTGCGTGTCTGGGATCTCGCTCATGAAAACACTGGTCGCGTGTTGACCGGCCACCAGGGCGCGGTGACAGCGGTTGTCATGGTGCGTGAGCAAGAAATGATCTCCGCTTCCTTGGATGGCACGCTCAAATTGTGGAATCTGGAATCAGGAACAGAACTACCGCTGCTAGTAGAGGAAATTGCACCAACCGTGGCGCTGCTGTCGCTCGCAGTTCCGGGGGAACGCATGGATGGCGAGCTGGAACTCTCTGATAAACCATGGGTAATTACCGGTGCCGAAGACGGAACCCTTCAGATATGGCTAACGACTCCCGGAGGTGAACGGTATGTTTGGCCAGCGCACCAGGCTGCGATCACGGCGCTGGCGGTAAGCGCGGATGGGAAAATCGCTATCTCCGGTTCCAATGATCACACTATTCGGGTTTGGGATTTGCCCCGTGCGAAAAATATCGCCGCGCTCACGACAAAAAATTTGAACCCTCAACGTAAAAAAAGTGAACTAATCGAAACCCCTGACCTAATCGCAGAATTTACCGGAGAAAGTCCGATACTGACTTGTGCCGTTGCCGAGGATGGAGTCACTATCATCGCTGGAGAAAAATCAGGTCGAATTCACTTTTTGCGCTTGGAAGCATTAAATTAACTCAAATTGCTACCTATTTGCCTTTCTCCCCTCTCCCTTATGGGAGAGGGACCAGGGGGTGAGGGATAATTCCTCAACATTAGTCAAAAGTCCCTCACCTCAACCCCTCTCCCAAAGGGAGAGGGGCTATTTGGTTATCCACCATAATTAGGTAGCAACTTGGGTTACTGTTAAAGACTCTGCATAGAGATTCTGTGACTTCGCTGCGCGCAGAATGACAGTAAGCAGGCAACAGAATGATGGCAGCAATAACAATGACAGATGGCAGCAATAACATGGATCGACTACTTGACGCGTCAATCCTAGAAGGGGTATTTTTCGCAGATTCCGTTCATTTAATTAATTTTGAGAAGGAAAGTGTCGTGAAATCAATCATTACTATTTTACTAGGTTGTTTTTTATCCTTAACGATTTTCTCAAATATTTCTCACGCCGCCGGCACCCTCGGCGCGTTGAACGACACCGACATCACTCAATGCCAGGATGGCTCTAATAATTGGGGCACATGTACCGCTCAATACCGACGATAGTGCCGTTAATCCACGCCAGGAGATACTTTGCTTGATAATAGGATGGAACCGTCACGCATAGCCACAACAGGACTCATGTGGGCCAAGTGCAGCGTAGGTCAGACCTATAGTAGTGGTACTTGTACCGGTACTGCTTCTGAGCTGTACCTGGACACTGGCATTGGCTGCCGCCAGGGATTCGCGGCTGGCCAATTACAGCGACTGGCGTCTGCCCAACATCAAGGGATTGATATCACTGGTTGATAACAGTCGTTATTCTCCCAGTATTGATATCCACTATTTTTCGAACACTTCGAGTTATTATTTTTAGTCGGCTTCGGCCTACGCCTACTATTCTATTCCATGTGGAGCGTTCATTTCAATGATGCGCCAACTACAACGATAAGAATGTCGCGTATCAGGTGCGTCACGTGCGCGCGAGACAGTATTTTAATTTTTTGGCTTTTAATTTGAATATCGCCAAGGTGGGTACGGGGAGTACTTTCCCTATCCTTTCTATCCTTAAATTATACCATGTAGGAGTTACGCAGTTGAATTTGTAACTCTATACAGGATTGAGTTTTTTTCTATCATTCTGCGACTCCGCTTCGCTTCGCGCAGAATGACTTCCTATCTTTCAACTGCGTAAATCCTATATGGATATGTTTAGTTAGTGTTAACAGGCTCTACGAATGCTTCTTCCTGCCTATCAGCAGACAGGCAGTTCGTAGCTCTGAAAGCGGCAGATGCAGACAGAGCTACAGGGGGTAGTACGCAACGGTCTGCCGCAAAGGTTCGCAAGAACCGAAGCTGCGTTGCAACATTGGCGAGGGGGAGCGGGCCGAAAGGCTCCGTTACCAGGCCCGTAAAGGCTGACAGCCGGGAAAGACTGGCTTTTTGACTGACGGTTTTTCCCGCTAAAACGTCCCCTTATCCTCACCACAGCTAAAGTCGGGGTGCTCTCTCGCGGGTATTCGGTAATAAATGTTAAGAACTCCTCGACCCTTCTGGATCGAGGGTTTTTCACGCCGAGGATCTTATGAATACATTTTCCAAAATAATTGGTATGTGTATTGCCATAATCAATATTTCAGCGGTCATGGCATCCAATGCACAAGAACAACTTAAGGTTTATAGTACTGAAACACAACAACTACCCAATAGCTCTCGCGGGGAGATATGGTTCAGTGCTAAACATGGCCGTGAATGGAGTTGTGCGTCATGTCACACTCGCATGCCTACTCGTGAAGGGAGGCATGCCGCAACTGGAAAACTCATCACCCCACTTGCACCTACGGTAAATCCAACACGATTCACTAATATGCAAAAAACGGAAAAATGGTTTCGTCGAAATTGTAATGATGTATTGAATAGAGAATGCACTGCCGCCGAAAAATCTGATGTATTAGCATGGTTGTTAAGTCTTGTGCCCTGAGGAAAATTATATATGACTAGAAAATATCTGATTAGTATTATTATCATAGCAATAGCTACGGCATATGCGGATGATAATGATGAAACATACATTAATGTTTCTTTATTGCCTATCTATCAACAGGAATGTGGCTCATGTCATATAGCCTATCCTGCAGGCATGTTACCGTCTATTTCATGGCAGCAAATAATGACATCCTTACAGAAGCATTTTGGTAGCGATGCTTCTCTCGATCCCACAATAATTAGTAAGATTTCCTCTTGGCTCACAACCAATGCCAGCAAAAAAATAAATACACCTCCTGAAAATCGTATTACTCGAACCAAATGGTTTATCCATGAACATCAGGAAATCAATAATTCTGTATGGCAACGTTTGGATATCCGTAATGCCTCGAATTGCTCCGCGTGTCATACTAAAGCTACTCAAGGACAATACGGTAAATAACCCCACGGCTAAAGCCGGGGGCTTTAATTGAATAAAGCCCGATTTACCAGCCTAAGTCCAAAACACCGGACTACGTTGCAACGAAGCACAAGACTCACCTACGAATGCTTCCTCCTGCCTGTCGGCAGACAGGCAGTTCGTAGTTCTGTAAAGCGGCGGATGCAGACAACCTTAGAGGCTGTACAAAAACTACCACCTTGCGAATCAGCATCTTACTCGTATGGATATAGATGAGAAACGATAATGAAGGCTTAATTTTGTAATTATACTTTAATAGTCAACTGATTAATTTTTTATATAGCATCTAACTCTACATTGTGCCTCTTCACATGACGCTTGATCTACAACTCACCGGCAATGCCGGCCTCTACTACACCTGCTACCACCTTTCTCTGCTGAGGTGGAATGCGATGCCCACCGCCCGCAACGCTCATGGCGTCGGCATCATCGCTTACAGCCAAGATGCAACTCGCAAGCTCGCTATCCAAGTCAAGGCACTGAGCAAGCGCAACCCCGTTCCGCTCGGCACGTCCCTTGAGAAAGTCATGGGCGACTTCTGGGTCATTGTGAACAAAATCATTTCGCCTGCCCCTTCTGCTTTCATCAATGTCCCCGAGAAACCCCGCCCTTTAGGGCGGTGAAGAAAGGGGACTTTTTTTCGTCCCTGTCGGATATTTAACATGAACTCGACGTAAGCAGTATGATAAACGGTTGTATCCCTTAACTTATAATCTCT
>CAUYTW010000035.1 GCA_963575715.1 Gammaproteobacteria bacterium
TAAACCAGGCTTTATTCCATTAAAGCCCCCGCATTTATGCGTGGGGTGATTTACTTCAACCTGCCACTTGTGGCAAATGGTGTAGCGCAGCGTCGATGGCCTCCTGGGGATAATCAAAATCCTCCAAATTGCCGCTAAAATATTGATCGTAGGCGCTCATATCAAAGTGGCCGTGACCAGATAGATTGAAAAATAACGTTTTAGGCTCCCCGGATTGCTTGCAGCGGATGGCTTCATCAATACAGGCGTGGATAGCGTGGTTAGATTCGGGGGCGGGGATGATCCCTTCGGTGCGTGCGAAGAGCACGCCGGCCTCAAAGGTGCCAAGCTGGGGAACGGCCAGCGCCTCGATCAAGCCCTCGTTGCAGAGCTGCGAGACGAGTGCCGAGTCGCCGTGGTAGCGCAGGCCGCCAGCGTGGATTCCGGGCGGGACGAAGTCGTGACCAAGGGTATACATTTTCATCAATGGCGTGAGACCAACGCTATCGCCAAAATCATAGGCATAATGGCCACGAGTCAAGGTCGGGCAAGAGGTTGGCTCAACGGCCACGATGCGCACGGTCTTGCCGCAGCTATCGTCAAAAAGGAACGGAAAACCAACGCCGCCAAAATTGGAGCCACCGCCGCAGGGCGCAAAAATCATGTCGGGCCAATCACCGACTTTTTTAAACTGTTTTTTCGCTTCGAGGCCAATCACGGTTTGGTGAAGGACAACGTGATTCAGCACCGAACCAAGCGCGTAATTGGTATCCGAGCGGGAAGCGGCCTCTTCCACCGCCTCGGAAATGGCGATCCCCAGTGAACCCGGACAGTCGGGATCTTGCGCGAGGATGGTGCGACCAGCATTGGTCAGGTTAGTAGGACTGGCGAGAACCTCTGCGCCCCATGTTCGCATCATTGAGCGGCGGTAGGGTTTTTGGTGATAGCTCACCTTGACCATGTAGACGCGCACTTCCAGCCCGAACATCCGCCCAACCAAGGCCAACGACGAACCCCATTGACCCGCGCCGGTCTCAGTAGCGAGACGCTTGATTCCCGCCTGTTGGTTGTAATAAGCCTGGGCCACTGCGGTGTTAGGCTTGTGCGAACCCGCTGGGCTTACGCCCTCGTATTTATAGTAAATTTTGGCCGGAGTACCGAGAGCTGCTTCCAAGCGATAGGCGCGCATCATCGGAGACGGACGCCAAAGGCGGTAAATTTCACGTACTGGCTCAGGAATTTCGATCCAGCGTTGATCGCTTACTTCTTGTTCGATTAAGGCCATCGGGAAGATCGCGGCCAAGGCATCGGGACCGATTGGCTTGCCATCGGGACCGAGGACCGGAGCGGGGCGGTTAGGCATGTCCGCCACCACGTTATACCAGTGAGTTGGGATATCGGATTCGTCGAGCAAAATTTTTGTCTGTGGCATGGAGGCTCTTTAGCAATAGGTAATTTAGGAAAATAATTTTAACTCAAGTTGCTACCTATGAAGATGCGCAACCTAAGTTGCTACTTATGCCCATGAAGCCGTATTCCACCATGGGTATTTGTCGGTAATTACGAATTGCTTGCCTGACTTTCTCTTTTCTTCAATTCAGTTTAAAAGAAACAGCTTATAACACTGATTATCATGAACTTTTCAGCACCATTTGTGCATCGCCCAGTCGCTACGACTTTGCTTACCCTTGGACTGGCCCTCGCCGGGCTGGTCTGCTTTAACCTTCTTCCGGTTGCGCCGTTGCCCCAGGTCGATTTTCCGACCATCATGGTGCAGGCGACGCTCCCCGGCGCAAGTCCGGCGACCATGGCAGCGACCGTGGCGACGCCGCTAGAGCGGTCATTAGGACGCATCGCAGGCATTACCGAGATGACCTCACAGAGCACCGAGGGATCGACCCGCGTCACGCTGCAATTCGACCTCGACCGCGACATCAACGGCGCAGCCCGCGATGTCCAGGCCGCGATCAACGCCGCGCGGACCTTGCTGCCGAGTAGCCTGCCCAGCAATCCGACCTATCGCAAAATCAATCCGGCGGATGCGCCAATCATGATTCTCGCGCTCACCTCAGACACGAAACCGCGCGGTGAGATGTATGACGCAGCCTCGACCATCCTGGCCCAGCAGCTCGCGCGGGTGGAAGGTGTAGGCCAGGTCAATATTGGCGGAGGATCGGCACCAGCGGTGCGGGTCGAACTCAATCCCCATGTCCTGAATCACCACGGTATTGGCCTAGAAGAAGTGCGCGCAGCGATTGTCGCCGCTAATCCTAACCGACCCAAGGGTGCGGTCGAGGACGCCAGCCATTACTGGCAAATCGCTGCCAATGATCAACTGTGGACCGCCGCCGATTATTTGCCTCTCATCATTCGTTATCGCCAAGGAGCAGCGGTACGCCTTCAGGACGTGGCTGAGGTCGTTGATGGTGAACAGGATCTGCGCAACACTGGCCTCGCCAATGGCCAACCGGCGGTGCTGCTAATGCTTTACCGGCAGCCCGGTGCCAACATCATCGAAACCGTGGATCGGCTGCGCGCCTTGTTACCCCAGCTAACGACGCTCCTGCCAGCAGCCATTCGCCTCGATATCGTCATGGATCGCACTCCGACCATCCGCGCCTCGCTCCATGAGGTGGAATTGACCCTCGTCCTGTCCGTGATATTGGTGGTGCTGGTGGCGTTTCTGTTTCTTGGCGACTGGCGCGCGACACTCATCCCCAGCGTCGCGGTGCCGCTGTCGCTACTCGGCACATTCCTGATCATGTATTCGTGCGGATACAGCCTTGATAACCTCTCGTTGATGGCGTTGGCGGTGGCCACCGGATTCGTGGTTGATGACGCCATCGTGGTGCTGGAGAACGTCTCGCGTTATCTGGAAGAAGGAATACCACCCATCGAGGCGGCTCTGCGCGGGACGCGCGAGGTGAGCTTCACGGTGATTTCCATGACCTTGTCGCTGGTGGCGGTATTTATTCCCATTTTGTTTATGGGTGGCATTATTGGCCGTTTGTTTCGGGAATTCGGAGTGACGCTGGCGGCGGCGGTTCTGGTTTCGTTAGTAGTCTCACTCACTACAACGCCAATGATGTGCGCGCGGCTGCTGCGTCCGGCGGACAAAAAGCACGGATCGCGCCTTTTCATCCTGCTACAACGCGGCTATGTCCGTTCTCTGGATTTCGTATTGCGCTACCGTTTGATCACCCTATTCGTGCTGTTTGCCACCATCGCTTTTAATTTTTATCTATATACAATTGTTCCAAAAGGATTTTTTCCTCAACAAGATACTGGGCGAGTAGTAGGCACGATTCAGGCCGATCAGGGGATATCCTTTCAGGCAATGCGTGGAAAGCTCGCCGGCTTCATGGACATCATCCGCGCTGACCCCGCTGTGGCCAATATCGTCGGCTTCACGGGCAGCGGACAACGCAATGGTGGCTTCATGTTCATTTCCCTGAAACCGCTCGTCGAGCGCCGCGTTGCCGCTGACTCGATCATCGCGCGCCTGCGGCCTAAGCTCGGAAGGGTCGCAGGCGCGAGCCTGTTTCTGCAATCGGTTCAGGATATTCGCATGGGCGGACGCCCAGGGGCCGCGCAATATCAGTATTCGTTGCTCTCGGCCGATCTGGAGGATCTCCGCTCCTGGGAGCCACGCATTCGTGCAGCCTTGACGGCGTTGCCGGAACTTGCCGATGTCAATACCGATCAGCAGGAACGCGGCATTCAAACCACGCTCGCCATTAACCGCGACACTCTTGCTCGATTCGGTTTGAATATGCGCCAGGTAGACGCGACTCTCAACGATGCCTTTGGGCAACGACAAATTTCGACCATTTATCATCCACTCAATCAATACCGGGTGGTGATGGAATGGGCACCCGCTTACGCGCAAAGCCCCGAGTCGCTGCACGCTACGCATATCGTCAGCGACCAGGGTGCAGTAGTGCCCCTCGCTGCTTTTACCCAATTCACCACCACCGCCGCGCCACTTGCGGTGAATCATCAAGGACAATTCGCCGCTTCGACCCTCTCATTTAATTTGCCAACCAGCGTGGCGCTTGGCGACGCCACTCGTGCCATTGACGCTGCCATGGTGAAAATTGGCGTACCGACTTCAGTACAAGGTGGTTTTCAAGGAGCGACCCGTGCTTTTCAGGATTCACTCTCCAGCCAACCGTGGTTGATTCTGGCGGCGCTGCTTGCGGTATACATCACTCTCGGCGTGCTGTACGAGAGTTACATTCATCCGCTCACCATTATTTCGACTTTACCGTCGGCAGGCGTCGGTGCCTTGCTCGCGCTGCTGGCCACGGGTACGGATTTCACGATTATTTCCCTGATTGGAATTATCCTGCTGATTGGAGTAGTAAAGAAAAACGCCATCATGATGATCGATTTTGCTTTGGAAACTGAACGCCGCGATGGTATTTCTCCCGTGGAAGCGATTCGCCGCGCTTGCTTATTGCGATTGCGTCCAATATTAATGACGACTTTTGCTGCGCTTTTAGGAGCGCTTCCACTCGCGTTTGGTCTTGGTGAGGGTGGCGAATTACGCCGACCGTTAGGAATCAGTATCGTCGGCGGGCTGATGGTGAGCCAGGTATTGACGTTGTATACCACGCCGGTGGTTTATCTTTATCTCGATTCCCTGCGGCTTTGGTTTTTGGCACGACGGGAAAAGGCCCGATGGATTACGGACCATTCCTTATTTACTGCGCCGGTACCATCTTAACGTTAACGAAAAAGTATCAGAATCATGGCTATCTCTTTTTCGCCAGTGTGGCTAAAAAAACCCGTATCGATGTTGGCGATCCTGTGGACAGTGATTATCGCCACTTCTCTGTTATTGAATCTTTTCCAGATGGAACCGATATATAGCACTGATCAATCAAAAAAGATTATTACGATTCTTGTTCATGGCTTATTTTTGGTTGTCGGATTAAGTGGCGTGTTTCTGAGTGCCTGGCGGATTAGTCTGTATATCAAGGAACATGAACAGACGAAAGAAAATTTAAGACAAACTAATCGTTGCCTAGAAGTAACCATGGCGTATACCAAGGAACTAACAGAACAGACGAAATCAGCAAAATACATCGATAATCAATTTCTGACTAACATGAACCATGAAATTCGTACTTCCATGAATGCGGTGGTCGGGATGACTGGATTGTTACTCGATTCCGATTTAACGCCCAAACAGCGTGAATTTTTAAATATAATCCGCATTAGCGTTGATGTATTGCTAGGCTTGATTAACGATATCCTGGACTTCTCAAAAATTCAGGCCGGAAACCTCGACGTAGAAATTCGGGATTTTAATTTGTGGATCCTGTTGGCGGAAATCAACGAAGTAATGAAAATCAAGGCTCGGGAAAAAAATTTGGAATACCATCACGCGATTGATTCCAATGTGCCTGCCATTCTACGCGGTGATCCGGAACGTTTGCGTCAAATAATCACCAATCTGACAAACAATGCGATTAAGTTCACTCATCAAGGTGAAGTTGTCGTCAAGGTCAGTCTTCAATGCGAGGATGAGCAACAGGCGACGATTCGCTTCGTGATCAGTGACACGGGTATTGGGATTTCTAAAGAAAAGCGGACTAAGCTTTTTACGGCATTTATGCCGCCGGATTCAACCCCCAACAAAAAATATGAAGGCATGGGTCTGGGACTTTTCATTTCAAAACGACTCATTGAAATGATGGGAGGCAGTATTGGCCTAGACAGCGCAAAAAATATCGGAACAACTTTTTGGTTTACCATCGTCTGTGGAAAATCCAACGCAAGTCATAAATTCGGATCAAGGATTAAAAAGGATATTCGCGGCGCACGTATCTTAATTGTGGACGATAACACGACTAATCGGCGTTTACTTGCAGCCATGACCAATTCCTGGGGTTGTCGCTATGATGAGGCGCCTGATGGTGTCATCGCGCTTGATAAGTTAGCCGCTGCCGCCGCCGCAGGCGATCCCTTTGTAATTACGATACTCGACATGAAAATGTTGGAAATGAACGGAGAAATGCTGGGCGCGAAGATAAAAAAAGCTCCAAACTTGCGTGATACCGCGCTAGTAATGATCACTTCCATTGGTAATCGCGACGATGCCCAACGTTTTATTGCCGCAGGATTCGCAGCCTACCTCATTAAACCGGTGAAACACACACAGCTTTATGATTGCCTTTGCGAGGTTTATGGGGAGAAGAAGCACTCAGTCGAAAAATCATTAAGCCGAATAATTGCTGTACCTGTTGTGAAAAAAAACAACTTACACGAAATTCGAATTTTACTCGTTGAAGATAACCAAATTAATCAGATTGTGGCCATGGCTATGCTGAAAAAACAGGGATTCAGCGCCGATGCGGTAGCGAATGGGCTGGAAGCAATTAAATCTTTGGAAGAAATTTTTTACGATTTAGTATTGATGGATTGTCAGATGCCGGAAATGGATGGTTTTGAAGCTACTCGTGCGATTCGCGCCAGCGTCACCGTGCGTAATCCTCAAATTCCGATTATCGCCATGACCGCTAATGTGCTGAAGGGAGATCGAGAGAAATGTTTTGATGCTGGAATGAATGACTATTTATCTAAACCTGTCAATCCTAAAGATTTCCACAACATGCTGGAAAAATGGATTGTGCGAGCTGATTCCAGTTCTTCTGTCTGATTCTAACTCGCGTTTAATAGGCCGCCAAAGATTGGCGTTCAACCATCAACGATGGTGATTATTTTTTTCAAATCCATTGCTTTTAAATAAGACTCAAGGTGTTTTTCGTCTTTTATATCCTGACAGGTGGCCTTGACTGTTACACGTTTACCCACCAATAGACTGATCTCCCGAGTAGCCCCCTCCTTACGCAACACGCCGTGGTACGTATCGAAACGATAGGATTTGATGGTCGGATCCGATGCGAACACCGAATCGTTAGACAGCATCAAATTTAGGGTTTGAACCAGAGGAGAATCAATAGTGATTTCTAGGGTTATTTCTTGTCCGTTCTCGTTATGGTAGTGACGGGAAACCTGAGTGCCTCCACCCATGAGGACAGCAGCGGTCTGAGCCTCGGGAGGATCTGCTCGCCAACCCGGCAAGGGATCCGGCATCAATGCCAAATAACCGGTATTGAGCTTTTCTTGAATTTGCGCAAGGGCGAACTGTAACTCTTGAATGGCCTTAGTGTAGCCTTGGGCACCGTAGGCCTTGAGGCCGCGCTCGATCTGATCCGTAATATCGTCGGCCAATGCTCCTACAGCGGAAGCGCAGACCACGACGGCAGTCAATAACCGGCAGATTTTTTTCATCAGAGTCTCCGGGAAACACCGGCTTTTAGCCGAAGGGAAGAAAACAGGCAGTTTTGAAGTTGTCGGTCTTTCCCGACAGTCAGCCTTTAATGGCAGTGGTGTTAATTTACACTACCTAACCAATCTTTTGATATCGATTCGCGTCGCGTCCCGCATGGATTAAGCTAATTAACTTAAATTGCCATCTATCTGTACTGACAAGTTTTTTGCCTCAATGTCGCACGATGAAATGTGGCTTCAGGGGCATAGGTGGCAACTTAGGTTAATTAAAACCCGCGCATCGCGGCAAAACATTGGCGAGCGGCATGAAATTGACTCCCGATCTTACCCTGCCACATAGGAATATATCCTATCCACTGACATCTATCCCTTGGAAATTACCTATTGATGTTTTATGACGAACGCCGAAATACTAGTCATTGTTGGATAAGTCAGCCCTTCCACAGCCAACGAAGGTTGAAGCGGAAAAACTAACTAATTCGCTCATATTGAAAAACCTGGGTAATATTGTTCAAACCTGGCTTAATTAATGATCCTTTCATCTAAAAGATGATGATGTTTGGATCTCGATTTTAACCAACCTTTTTCAGCGCGAAACGTCAATCACCCATCAATTCATCAGATCGAGGAGCTTGTGGGATGATTTGCAAGGGTAACTGATTGATTATCATTAGTTAAGGTTTTGATATTTGGTAAAGATTACTTTCAGGATGGTTATACTCCATTGCGTTGATCAGGCCATGATACATTTGGATGCTTCAAGTTTTTCAGAACTCTCGCTGTTCGTCAAAAGATCAGAAACGATCGGTGCATTCAGTGTAAAAAGCCTTTCCAACTTTGGTGAAAAGAAGCTACGAATTTCGTCGTGGTTCTTAGCTTGTCGGTTTTCAAAACCTAACACTCGAATTCCATTAGGTGGTGATTCATCTCCACAACTCTTCAAAATTGCGGAATTTTTTCGCCACTTTTTCATAAAACATTCTTTCGCGCATGAAACCAAACTAAATATTAAAAAAATATGAACTTATTATTCACTCGATACTGTCTGCGACGGGAAAACAAATTATTCAAGGGCACGGGCGGCGTCAGTCGGTGTAATCGACAGTTTCGTTTTGAGCCGGCCTTTCGTGACCTGGAAACAGGCGTAATTTATCCTTCCTGTCATGGAGACGGCTCTCCGGCTCCATGTCACCTTCTGGATGGATTGCCTTCGAACCTGGCGGTTGCACGGGATGGAAAGGGACGAGTCACGGCGGTAAAGTCGAGCGTCATTGCCGGATTCGTCCGAGAAGGAAGTTTTTATACCCGTGAAGAGGCGGCCCAGGCGGTCGCAACCCGATCATCCACGCAACATCATCACTTCGCCTTTAATTAAACTTTACTATTCCTTGAAGCGAGCCAGGGAAGGCGAGCGACCCCCCACGTCCGGTTGCGTAGCGAAGC
>CAUYTW010000036.1 GCA_963575715.1 Gammaproteobacteria bacterium
CGCAGTTGAACTTGTCGCTCTATAAAAGGATTGAGTTTTTTCTGTCATTCTGCGCCGAGGTCGCGTTAACGACCGGAGTCGCAGAATCTACGTGTAATATGCAGATGTATTCTGCGACTCCGCTTCGCTGCGCGCAGAATGACTTCCTATTTTTCAACTGCACGATGGAAGCAATAACATGGATCGATTACTTGACGTGCCAATCCTGGAAGCGGTATTTTCCGTAGATTCCATTCATTCAGTTAACATTGAGAAGGATAGTGTTGTGAAATCAATTATTACTATTTTACTAGGTTGCTTTTTATCCTTAATAATTTCCTCAAATATTTCCCACGCCGTCGGCAGCCCCGGCGCGTTGAATGATACCGGCCAGACCCTCTGTTACGACGGCACCGCGATGGTCGAATGCACCCTCGCCAACAGCGGCGACGATTCCCCCTATCCGCGTCAGGATGGTCGCTATGGTCGTGATGCTGCTGCCTCCGCCGGTCAACTCACCAAAATCGGTGCTGGTGCGGCTGGTTTTGACTATACCAAAATAGCGAATGACGGTAGCAAGCTTTCTGATTCCGCTGTTCTTGGCATCGATTCCAAAGATTGGGCCTGCACCCGCGACAATGTCACCGGCTTTCTTTGGGAAGTGAAAACCGATGATGGCGGTGTCCGTGATAAGGACAACACCTATACCTGGGACAACGCTATGGGTAGTTTTGTTACCGCTGTCAATGCCAACGGTCTGTGCGGCTTCAACGACTGGCGTTTACCCACCATCAAAGAATTAACCGGCATCGTTCATTATGGAATTGCCGATCCTGGTCCTACCATTGACCTTGCTTATTTTCCCAACACCTCCGCGTCGAGTTTTTGGTCGGCTTCGGCCTACGCCTACAATTCGGCTAACGCGTGGTACGTCAGTTTCGGCAATGGCAACGCTTTCTACTACGATAGGAGTCATGCGTTCCAGGTGCGCCTCGTGCGCGCGGAACAGTGTATTGGCGATTTGACTGATAATCTGGACGGAACCATCACGGATGGCTGCACTGGACTAATATGGGCCAAGTGCAGTGTAGGCCAGACTTATAATAGTGGTACTTGTACCGATACTGCTTCTGGCCTGACTTGGTCACAAGCTCTGGCAGCAGCTAAAAATTCAACACTGGCCAATTACAGTGACTGGCGTCTGCCCAACATCAAAGAATTGATATCACTGGTTAATTACATTCGTTATTCTCCTAGTATTTATGTCGACTATTTTCCAAACACTTCTAGTAATTATTTTTGGTCGGCTTCAGCCTACGCCGGCAATTCAAGTAACGCGTGGGGCGTTCATTTCAGCGTTGGTGTCGCCAGCAACGACGGTAAGAGTAACGCGTTCCAGGTGCGTCTCGTGCGCGCTGGACAGTCATTTGATTTTTTGGCTTTTAATTTGAATATCTCCAAGCTAGGTACGGGGAGTGGAACGGTAATCAGCAATCCGACAGGAATAAATTGTGGTAGTGATTGCAGCGAAAATTATGCTAACGGCACGAGCGTAACCCTAACCGCGACAGCGGAAACCGGATCGACCTTCGCGGGCTGGAGCGGTGGCGGCTGCTCAGGAACGGCGAATACCTGCGTCGTGACCGTGAGCGAAGTGCCTACGACCGTGACCGCAACCTTTAATGCTAATGCCATCACCTATCTGCTTAAAGTCACCCCAGCCGGAACGGGCGTGGGGAAAGTAACCAGCAACCCGGCAGGAATCAACTGTGGAAACGGTGGAAATGATTGCAGCGAGAATTATGCCGCCAGTACCAGCGTGACGTTGACTGCGGCAGTAAACACGGGATCGAGCTTCGCGGGCTGGAGCGGTGGTGGATGTTCCGGCACTGCCGCCACCTGCGTCGTAACCATGAATGCCGCAAAAACCGTGACCGCAACCTTCGACCTCGTAAAATATTCGTTGATTGTCACCAAAACTGGCACAGGCAGCGGAACGGTGATGAGCAATCCGAGCGGGATTACTTGCGGCACGGATTGCAGTGAAAACTATGCGTTAAACACCAGCGTGACGCTGACCGCCAGCGCGACAACGGGATCGAGCTTCGCGGGCTGGAGCGGTGGCGGCTGCTCAGGAACGGCGAATACCTGCACGGTAACCATGAACGCCGCAAAAACCGTGACCGCAACCTTTAATGCTAATGCCACCACCTATCTGCTCGAAGTTACCAAAGCTGGGACGGGCACGGGGAAAGTAACCAGCAACCCGGCAGGGATTACTTGCGGTAGTGATTGCAACGAGAATTATTCATCTGGAACCAGCGTGACGTTGACTGCGGCGGCGGAAACCGGATCGAGCTTCGCGGGCTGGAGCGGTGGTGGATGTTCCGGCACTGCCGCCACCTGCGTCGTAACGATGAATGCCGCAAAAACCGTGACCGCAACTTTTAATTCTAATTCCACCACCTATCTGCTCAAAGTTACCAAAGCTGGGACGGGCAGCGGAACGGTGATGAGCAGCCCGAGCGGGATTACTTGCGGCACGGATTGCAGCGAATACTACGCACCGGGAACGGTGGTGACGCTGATGGCGATGCCGACGGCGGGCGATGGGTCGGTGTTCACCGGCTGGAGCGGTAGTGGCTGTTTGGGAGCTGCGAATACCTGCGTCGTGACCATGAATGCAACCAGACGGGTGACCGCGACTTTTTCAATTCCTCGTCCCGCTGCGCCGGTGATGACCAGCGCCGTGGCGCGCAATGCCCGCGTGACGCTGAAGTGGACGGCAATAGTGGGGGTCACCAGTTACAAGGTTTATCAGGGATTTACGGCGGGCGGCGAATCCACAACCCCGCTTAAAACCGGCCTTACCACAACCAGCGTGATCCTCACCGGCCTGAATAACGGCACGGCATACTTTTTCAAGCTGGCAGCGGTCAACGCCGGCGGCACCGGTCCGCTGTCGAACGAGGTCAGCGCCACGCCGGTGGCTCCTCCGGTAGCGCCTATTATTAATGCGGTGGCTGGCAACGGACAGGTGACGTTGAAATGGTCGGCGGTGGCGGGGGCGACGAGTTATCACGTTTACCAAGGAACCACGGCGGATGGCGAATCCTTGACTCCAGTCAGGAGCGACGTTACCGGAACCAGCGTGACGATCCTCAACCTCAACAACGGCACCAAATATTTTTTCAAAATGAAGGCGGCTAACGCCGGCGGGACCAGCGCGTTCTCGAACGAAGTCAGCGCCACGCCAGTGAAACCGCCCGCCGCGCCGTTGATTACCGCAGCGGTAGCGGGCAATACTCAAGTGACGCTGAAGTGGTCAGCGGTGGCGGGAGCGACGAGTTACAAGATCTACCGAGGAACCACGACGAACGGCGAAGCTACGACTCCAATTAAAACTGGCGTGACTGGAACCAGTGTGATCCTCACCGGCCTGAACAACGGCACGACATACTTTTTCAAGCTGGCTGCGGTCAACGCCGGCGGCGCCGGCCCGCTATCGAACGAAGTCAGCGCCACGCCCATCCTGGCGCAGGTGGATTTCGTCATCACCAATATTGCCCTGAACCCGGCCAGCCCTACGGCCAATAGTCTTTTTACCGTGACTATCACCGTGAAAAACCAGGGTACGGCGCGAGAAATAGGCGGCTATCTGGATGTCTGGGCTGATCAGCAAACAGCGCGGGGCTGCGCCGTAAAAGGCAACGCCTGGGTGGATATTGGAATCTTAGAGGCAGGCGCGAGCAAGAATGTGACGGTCCCGTTGACCGCAGGCAGCGCCGGATCAAAAACCCTGCGTGCCTTCGTGGATAGCTGGTGTGAAATCACTGAGTCTGATGACGGGAATAATCAATTAACCCAGGTGTATACCGTTGTTCCGTAGCTTTTCTGCTACCGAAACCATTATCGCCATAGGTGGTAGGAACTAACTTGATCTGGCTCAACAACCTAGCGTAGCGTCTCACCTAGATGCCTCACGGTTTTTTCCACAGACCAGGATTGGAAATGTGGTATTATTCTCAATCTTGTTAGGAGTTACGTAGTTGAAAAATAGGAAGTCATTCTGCGCGCAGCGAAGCGGAGTCACAGAATTCGTCTATACTTTAGGAGTTACGTAGTTGAATTTGTAACTCTATACAGGATTGAGTTTTTGCTGTCATTCTGCGCGGAGGTCGCGTTAGCGACCGGAGTCGCAGAATCCATTTTATACTTATTATACTTATTTTTAAGAGTCAGGAACCCCACGCCTAAAGGCGGGGGTTCGTAACTGAGTCTTGAAACTTGTACATAATTATACTAACCTATACATTATGGATAAGTTAGTGACCATTACAGAAGCGTCTAAAATCCTTGGTGTCTGCACGACAACTCTGCGACGCTGGGAGAAAGACGGCTTGTGACAAGTTCAAGTGCGTAACTCCTACTTGTAAGCAGGTAAGCACTTAAAATAAGTATTTTTAGAAAGCAAGGCTGAATCAGCAACATGGATATTCCACAAGTACCAAAAATTCACCAGGATTCAAGATGCCTGATATACAGAAATCCCAGGTAGAAACCGCGCTTGCGGATTACATTGATCCTTACTTAGGTAAGGATCTAATCTCTTCTAAAATAATTAAGGAAATCAACATCACTGGAGACAATGTGAAGCTCTCGGTGGTGTTGGGCTTTCCTGCTCGCGGTTATCACGAGTTATTAAAGGAGCAGCTCGCCAAGTGCGTCAAGACTGTGCCGGGAGTAGCCACGGTCGAGATTGATATCGCTACTCATATCGTGGCCCATCAAGTTCAGAAGGGAGTCAACGCCATCAAGGGCGTCAAAAACATCATTGCCGTGGCTTCTGGCAAGGGCGGCGTGGGTAAATCAACTACTGCGGTCAATCTCGCCCTTGCCCTTTCCGTTGAAGGAGCCAAGGTTGGGATCTTGGATGCAGATATTTATGGCCCGAGTCAGCCACGTATGTTGGGGGTAAAGGCTCGTCCAGAGTCGCGTGACGGCAAGACGCTCGAACCGGTGGTAAGTTATAACCTTCAATCAATGTCGATTGGCTATCTCATTGAAGAAGATACCCCGATGATTTGGCGTGGCCCGATGGTTACCCAGGCACTAGAACAGCTCCTCAAGGATACCAACTGGCTCGATTTGGATTATTTGGTGGTTGACCTGCCGCCGGGTACCGGCGATACCCAGCTTACCCTCGCCCAGAAGGTTCCAGTCTCGGGGGCCATCATTGTCACTACGCCCCAGGACATTGCTTTGGCGGATGCCCGTAAAGGTTTGAAGATGTTTGAAAAAGTTGAGGTTCCGGTGCTTGGCGTGGTTGAAAATATGAGTATCCATATTTGTAGTCATTGCGGCCATGAGGAACCCATCTTTGGTGAAGGTGGGGGTAAACGCATGTCGGAACAACATGGAGTGGATTTTATGGGTGCTTTACCCCTGGATATCCATATCCGCGAAGACGCCGATAGTGGTCATCCAACCGTGGTTTCTCATCCTGACAGTCGCATCGCGGAAATTTATCGCGACATCGCGCGTCGTGCCACAGCTAAACTTTCCTTGCAAGCTAAAAATTATACGGCTAAGTTTCCGAGCATCGTCATTCAGAATACCTGATCTATATGCTTTTGCTGGTAAAGTCTAATTCATCAAATTTCCTTGCTGGTTTGAGACCTCCCCCCTTTAGGGGGATTAGTTAAATTAGACAACGATGCGTAAACATCGTTATCCTTTAAAAAATCCTCGGGCTTATCACTCGGGGATTTTTTATGGATAAATAGCGCAAGCGCGTGACTCAATTCAGCGGCTTGAATGGGTTTTTTCAAGTGGCCGTCCATGTCGGCGGTGAGAGATTTCTCATGATCTTCCGTCATCGCCTGAGTAATGAGCGCGATAATCGGCAAGCGACGCTTGCCGGTCCGATGTTCACGTTCCCGAATGACGCGCGTTATTTCATGACCGTCCATGCCGGACATTTGCATTTCCATGAGCATCAGATTGATATTATCGCGTTTTGACAGTTCTACCGCCTCTTGGGAATTCTTTGCAACAATCACCCGATGTCCTTGTTTTTCAAGAAGAGCAATCATAATTTTCTGATTTACGATATTTTCTTCCACCAGAAGTATCATAAGATTGGAAGAAACCACGGATAACTCCGCAACGCTTTGCTGTTTTGGCGCGCTCTTGGCGAAGCGTGCGGTGAAATAAAAAACGCTGCCTCCACTAGGTTGATTCTCAGCCCAAATATGTCCATTCATCATGGTTACCAAGCGACGGCAAATAGTTAATCCCAGACCGGTCCCTCCAAATTTACGCGTGTTTGAACCATCAACCTGTGAAAAAGAATCAAAAATTATATCCAATTTATCATTCGGAATTCCGATTCCCGTATCACTTATCGAAAAAAGAAGGGTGATTGATTTTTCGTCCTCGGTTTCCAATTCGATCGTTACATTTATTTCGCCCTGTGGCGTGAATTTAATTGCATTTCCAATAAGGTTAAGCAGAATTTGCCGTAGGCGAGTAGGATCGCCAATAAGGTTGCTCGCTACCGGGGAGCGAACCTTGACTTGGAGTTTGATGTTCTTTTTTGCTGCCTGTGGCGACATTGCTTTGACCGTTTCTTGAAGCACTTGGGTAAATTTAAATTCAACTACTTCCAACTCCAATTTTCCCGACTCCATTTTTGAAAAATCGAGAATGTCGTTAATTACCACGAGCAGGGCATCACCAGAAAGTTTTAATACCTTCAAATATTCACGTTGTTGATTATCAAGATTCGTCCCTTCAATTAAATACGCCATGCCAAGGATGCCATTAATAGGCGTTCGGATTTCATGACTCATGTTGGTAAGGAATTCACTTTTAATGCGGTTTGCCACTTCTGCCTTTTCCTTGGCTTTTTGTAAATCCACGACAATCGATTCAAGATTATCGCGCTGGGTAATAATTTCTCGTTGCTGCGCGTTGAGTTTTCCGGAAACCCGATTGAGTGCGTCACCGAGGTCGCCAATCTCGCCGATTCCATGCCAAACCTCGATAGTTTCGCCGCGATGCTCATTCAGCATGGACGCAAAATGAATCGAACGTTCCAGAGCAAGCAATGGTCG
Organism: Gammaproteobacteria bacterium; assembly: GCA_963575715.1. NCBI lineage: Bacteria > Pseudomonadati > Pseudomonadota > Gammaproteobacteria > Gammaproteobacteria bacterium. The sequence goes on from CAUYTW010000036.1 coordinate 7,098, forward strand.
TTTCAAGAATGCCACGAGGATTAAAATCGCACACCCAAGTCCTATTACGCCAGCAATGATATTGTCTTCCCAGACACGCAAAATTGATTTATTGACATTATCAAGCGAGAAGATCAAACGTACCCAACCAATAATTTCACCGGCGCTGATTGGCTCCCAAGCTATGCCTTGACGGTGATCGATACCTGGTAACCAACGGTCGAATTTATTGTTGGTGCCGCCTGCGTAATAAATGACGGGATTCGCTTCCTTGGGGACTTCCAAACGAGAAGCATCAAAATATACAAACGGCGATAAATTTTTTTCATCTCTACGCATCGAAGTTAGCCGCTTGCCTGAATTATCGATGATATCAATGGCAAGGATATTGGGATGGCCAGCAATGCGTAAAACAATTTGTTCAAGGCTCGCGTAGTTGCTAATAATAATGGATTCAACACTAAAAACAGCAAGATTATGGGCGATTATGCGCATGTGATTTTCTTCTTCCATGCGCATGAATGAAAATTGCTCGACCGCCGTATACCAAGTCAGTAAAATAATTACTGTTATTAACGTTGCACCAACAATGACAGTTAATTGAAAACGCAACGAATGACCGAGCAATAATGAAAAAAACTTCCCCACTACTTAGACTCCGTCACGACATATTTATCAATACGCAACTTTTCCAGGGAACGATAATCACGTTCATAATCGGCAGCCATTGGCGTTGGCATGCGCACCGCCGCGAGAAGTTCACGCCCCGCTGGGGTTTCGAATAATGCCAGCAATGCCTTGAGTACCTTGCGTTGATCCGCAGTGGGCACCGAAGGACGGACTACAATGGGATGTGGTGCCACTCCCACCGTTTCATACAAGATGCGTAATTGTTCCTTAACCCCATCAGGTTCGCTAGTAAAAGTGGCTTTGACTCCACCGCCCGCTGCGACATCGCCGACGATAACGTGACGATAAACATTAGAGTGGGTTTCGAGATAGCGCGGCTCAATATGAATACCCACCTCCTCAGCGAGAAGGGCGCGCATGTAAAGAGATGCGCCAAAGGCGTTAGGCGCGGGGAAACCAATGGCCTTGCCCTCTAATTCCTTGACTTCCTTTGGTCCATCATTGCGTACTACAAGAATACCCGTCAGCAGTTTTGAATCACGAATTAACGGTTGAAAATTTTGAGCGCGCCACGCCATTACCGCGTGATAGGGATTAAGGTAAGCGAAATCCGTTTCTCCACGCAAAAACATCGCTTCAAATTTTGGTATTGAGGCGGGAATTTTCAGTTCTAAGAATAAACCGGTATCGGCGTTCAACCGTTTGAGTAGTGGCTGCCATTCCTTATAAATTTGAGTAGGTGGAAATTGCGGAACGACAGCGAAGGTGTAGTGATTTATCTCTTGATTGGCAGCATTTGCTACCGCGATTAAGCAACCTAGGATTCCAAAAAATAGTGCTCGCATATTTTTATGCTCTTAAAAAGGTGTCAACGCACGAATTAATACTCGCTGATAGTTGTTTAGTTACGATTAACTCAAGTTGCTACCTATTTGCCTTTCTCCCCTCTCCCTTTGGGAGAGGGG
>CAUYTW010000037.1 GCA_963575715.1 Gammaproteobacteria bacterium
ACGACCAGAGATCGTGGATACGCGTGAGCGTTTGGGTGACTGGGAGGCCGATCTCCTTTCATCCCCGCCCTTAAAGGGCGGGGTTTCTCGGGGACATTGATGAATAGCGAACCACCTACCAATGCACAAGTAGTCGCCCTGGTTGACGACCGATCTAGCTGTAGGGGCGGACTCCAAGGATTCACGCTGCTAGAATTGTTGGTGGCGATTGCCATTTTCGCGGTACTTGCGGCCATGGCTTACGCTGGTTTGAACAGCGTGCTGAGTACCAGTCACCACGCAGCGCGTCAGGTGGAACGCCTGGCCAAGGTCCAAATTGCAGTAGCCACAATTTCACGCGACTTTACTCAATTAGCAATGCGCACGATTCGTGATGAATACGGTGACCCGCAACCAGCTTTTTTAGCCAGCGGGCTGCGGGGAAATAAAGGGATAGAATTTACTCGTGGTGGCAGGCGTAACCCTGGAGGGTTTATACGTTCATCCCTGCAACGTATTGGCTATATTGTTCAGGATAATCAATTATTTCGCGTTTCCTGGCAGGTACTCGATCGCGCTCAAGACAGCAATTCCATTTCGATTCCCATTATCGACCGTGTGAATGGCCTGATACTGCGCTTCATGGATATCGCCGAAGCCTGGCATGATCAATGGCCGCCGGAAAACACTATTAATTCGGCCACGGTTTCCGCCAATCCAACCATTGCCGCCATGATTCAGGCGTTGCCCAAAGCGGTAGAAATAATTTTAGATCTTCAGGATTTAGGTCGCGTCACTCGTCTTTATCCTATCTATCCGGCATTCCATACATCCGCACTCACTACCCAGGGCCAGCAAAATCCCGCCCCACAAAATCCCGCCAGGTGATCGCTATACTGATGGAATGCAACCAACCATGTCCAGCAAGATTCCCCAGGAACCGACTCGTGCCACCATCGATCACCTTACGCCCGCAGGATTGGGAATAGCCAATGTCGGGGGGCGACGAACGCGCATTGCCAATGGCTTGCCCGGCGAAGAGGTTGAGTTTCGTTATCTCCGCCGTCATCGCGGCGGAGATGATGGGATCGCGGTGCGCATCATGGCAAATTCCCATCCAGAACGTGTAACCCCGTGTTGTCCCCATACCGGGTATTGTGGCGGTTGTAGCCTCCAACATCTTGAGCATGGTGCCCAGGTACGACTGCATCAAGCCCACCTTGAGGAATGCCTAGCTGCCGTTGGCGGGCCAACGCGTTGGCTTTCCCCCATTACCGACAATGCCATCCATGGTTACCGACGTAAGGCACGCTTGGGGGTCAAATTTGTGGACAAACGCGATACAGTCTTAGTGGGCTTTCGTGAGCGCGCTCGCTCGTTGGTTGCGGAGATCGAATCTTGCGCCGTGCTGCATCCGGCGGTTGGTGAACGTATTTTGGAGCTGCGCACGCTGATTTACTCACTCGATGCGCGGCACGCCATCCCACAAATCGAGGTGGCGGTGGGCGAAGAAGAAGTGGCGTTGATTTTTCGTCACATCGCGCCACTTTCGGCGCAGGACCAGGCGCGGCTAATTGCTTTCGCTAGCGAAAAATCATCACGATTACGAATTTTTCTTCAACCAGCAGGGCTAGACACTATCACTCCATTATGGCCAAAATCATCCTCTTCCTTGATTTATCGTTTACCACTGTATGAAATTACCATTGCCTTCCGGCCCACCGATTTTACCCAGGTGAATTTGGCGGTAAATCGCGCCATGGTTGAACAGGCCATCAGCCTGCTTGAACCACAACCAGGAGAAGCGGTGCTTGACCTTTATTGTGGCTTGGGTAACTTTAGCCTTCCCTTGGCTCGATGCCAGGCACGAGTCACCGGAGTTGAGGGCGACGCGGGATTGGTCACGCGGGCGCGGGAAAACGCCCGCGATCATGCCTTGGAGGTTGAATTCTTCGTGCATGACTTAAATCAAGGTTTACCCATGGAACTGTTACGCGCCAATAACGCGCATGGTTTCCCTTATTCCAAGGCATTGCTGGATCCACCACGTAGTGGTGCGGCAGCGGTCCTTCCCGATCTCGCTGCGCTAGAAATTGCACGGATTGTCTATGTCTCCTGCAATCCCGAAACTCTCAGCCGAGATGCAATTGATCTGGTGCGGCGGCATGGTTATCACTTAGAAGCAGCAGGGGTCATAGACATGTTCCCCCACACTGGCCATATGGAATCTATGGCGATATTCTTCGCTGGGTGACAACTTAAGGTTAAGACGCATCCCAATAATATCAACGCGTTAAAACGTAGTGGTCCACAATCCATATTTTGGCCTAATTCTAGATATGCTCAGTTTAGTGTTTAATAGACATTAAATTATTACAAAGTGGCATTGCGACAGGAGTATTTCGTGCCATATAAAAACAATTTTGAATTATTAATCCTTTTTTGGTCTATTTTAGGAATGGGTATAATATTTCCTGCTACGGCAGTGGTTATTACCCATGGAGAATTCGTAGCATCCGATCAATGCACGGCACCTGTTACCTTTCAGGAAGCCGCCGTGAACGAAATTCAATTAGAGCCAGGGCGAGCCTACCGGACTTTAGCCTTGGAACGTCGAAAAGGAGGTTTGGTGCGGATTATTATACCCGAGGCTAGACCACGGGTACGGTGGGCTAAATTGAGCTGCGGAGAGTACCGCGCCGACGAAGGAACGTTACATTTTTCTCCTTTTTTTGATCAGCATGATAACTTGGTATATGTTGATTATCCTCGTAAAATTCGCCAAGACATTACCCCGCCGCCGCCGCCAGTTAATCCCTTGGAAGAACGGTTACTCGCCCTTTGCGGCTATCCTGGCGATTATCCTGAACCAGGAGCTTTCCGTTCTTTAATTGATTCGTCTCCTCAGCTTTTAACTGATTTAAGCGCGGCGCTTTTTTGTCATAACAATCAAGCTGATTGTGAACGCGAAATGATTCTTGATCGGCTAACTGATCTATGGTTCCTCGCAGACGGGTTTCGGCGAGTATTCTGTGGTGAGCCTAATTCTAAGCGAATGGATGGGCCTCATTATCGAGCTGCCTATTTGCAACTCCAGCGTCGCGGTTGGGGTGGATTGATGGCTCCACACAAGGGGCGCGAAGAAATTATCCCGAGATTAATCTATAGCATTGGTATCGAACACGAATGGCATGGCCAACGAGTGCAAACTCCCGTGTCGCCAGGTTATTTTTATACACTGGATGGTGCTAGTTTATTGATTCATGGAACTCGTGGCATTACCCTTCTCGGAGCGCCTGACACTAAGCAAGCATGCCGTTATACATTCAAAGTCGCAAATGAATCGAAAAATACTAATAAAATTCTTTTTAATAGTGTGGTGATCGGTAAGGATGGTGGCTTGAAAACTTTCTATCCAACAGTATTGGCAGATCGCACCCTGCGGCCTTGTGAGGAGTGACACTCCTCTGCTAACCGGTCAACTTTTTTTAAACTCCACGCTGGGGTGCGGATTGAAACAAACACACAGACAAATAAACATAATAAATTGTTGGATAAACAAACAATTCCATTAAAAAAGATGTGAGCAGTCCACCCACCATTGGCGCCGCGATTCGCTTCATGAGGTCCGCTCCGGTCCCGACCGACCACATGATAGGCAGCAAACCAAGCATCGCGGCGCAAACGGTCATCGCCTTTGGGCGCATGCGTTTCACCGCGCCATGGATGATGGCTGCGACGAGATCCTCCCTGGTATGCAATAGTCCCTTCTTTTTATGTTCATCGTAGGAAAGATCCAAAAAGAGCAGCATGAAAACACCGGTCTCGGCGTCGAGGCCCATCAGCGCGATCATGCCGACCCAGACTGCAATGGAGACGTTATATCCCAGCGCCCACAATAGCCAGACGGCCCCGACCGCTGAAAACGGCACTGCAAGCATCACCACGCTTGCTTTGAAGACCGAACGGGTATTCAGGTAGAGCAAGCCGAAAATAAGCACCAGCGTGAGCGGCAGGATCAACTTTAGCCGCTCGCGCACCCGCTCCATGTTTTCGTATTGGCCGCTCCAGGTCAGGGAATAGCCGGTCGGTATCTTAACCCTGGCAGCGACCGCCAGTTTCGCCTGCTCGACGTAGCTGCCGACATCGACCTTCGCAGTATCGAAATCAACGTAGACGTAGCCGGCAAGCAATCCGTTTTCGTTGCGAATCATCGCTGGCCCCTGGGTGAGCACGAGGTCGGCGATAGCGCTCATCGGGATCTGTCCCGCGCCGCCCGGCAAGGGCAGCAACACGCGCCGCAGCGACTGTAAATCCTCACGGTAGGCTCGGGCGTAACGCACGTTGATACCGTAACGTTCTCGCCCCTCAATAGTTGTGCCTTGGTTTTCTCCGCCAACTGCGGTCATCACCAATGTGTTCGCGTCGTCAACGCTGAGGCCATAACGGGCAAGTTCCGTGCGTTTGAGAATAAAATCGAGGAAATAGCCGCCGGCGACACGCTCGGCATAGGCATTGCGCGTGCTTGGCAGCTTCACGATCGCCGCCTCCGTCTCCTTGGCGATACGCTCGATAATGGCAAGATCCGCGCCCATAATCTTGATGCCGACTGGCGTGCGGATGCCGGTCGAGAGCATGTCAAGCCGTCCCTTGATCGGCATGGTCCAAGCGTTGGCGATTCCGGGCAACTGCAATGCGGTGTTCATCTGGCTTTCCAGCTCCTCCTGCGTGATCCGGTCGTTCCAGAAAGGACGCAGCATTGATTTCAACCACTCCGGTGCCCACGGCGAGTACCACTGCGGTACTGCGCGCCATTGGCTTTCTGGCTTGAGCACGATGGTCGTTTCCATCATCGTGAAGGGGGCAGGGTCGGTTGCGGTGTTTGCCCTTCCCGCTTTGCCAAAGACGCGCTCGACCTCGGGAAAGGTCATCAAAATTTTGTCCTGAACCTGGAGCGCCTTGCGCGCCTCGGCGATGGACATGCCCGGCTCAACCGCTGAGGGCATGTAGAGAATGGTTCCTTCGCGCAAGGGTGGCATGAATTCTGACCCCAATTGAAGGTAAACCGGAATGGTCGAGAATACGATCAATACTGCTATGGTGATGGTCGCTTTCGCATGGTGGATTACAAAACGGCAGGGTTTTTCATAGAGGCGGTGGAGGATTCTGCTGATCGGGTGACGTTCCTCGGCATGATAGGTTCCCACCAGCGCCTGGGTCGCCAGCCACGCGAGAAAACGGGGTCGAAAAGTGCAGGGGTCAATCCGTGCAAAAAGCATCCGCAATGCTGGGTCCAGGGTGATAGCGAGCAACGCCGCGATAGCCATCGCAAAATTTTTGGAAAAAGCGAGCGGGCGAAAAAGTCGCCCTTCCTGGTCAAGCAAAGTGAAAACCGGCAGGAACGCGACCGCGATGATCAACAACGAATAAAAAACACTCGGGCCTACTTCCATTAATGCTGCAAGCCGTACCTGGTAAAAGTCGCCGGGCCTGCCGTCCTGAATCCAATGGTGAATTTTGTTGTAGGCGTTCTCGACCTCGACAATCGCGCCATCTACCAGCACACCGATAGAGATTGCAATGCCCGCCATTGACATCAAATTCACATTGAATCCGAATAATTTCATCAAGATGAAAGAAAACGCGACCGACACCGGGATGGTGACGATGGGAATGATCGCAGACGGAAAGTGCCACAAGAAAATCAGAATAACAATTGAGACAACAATGATTTCCTCGATTAATTTATCCGTGACCGTATTAATGGCGCGTTCAATCAGCTCGGAGCGGTCATAGGTGGTGATCACTTCAACGCCCGTGGGCAGCGAGGATTGCAGTTCCTTGATTTTGGCCTTTACGCGGTCGATGACATGAAGAGCATTTTCGCCCTGGCGCATGACGACAATGCCGCCGACCACCTCTCCCACGCCGTTGTAATCGGCGATGCCACGCCGCATTTCTGGCCCAAGCGCCACGGTAGCGACATCCTTCACCATTACCGGCGTGCCACCCTCGCTTTTGAGCGCTAGATTTTCGATGTCATGAATGCTCTTGATGTAACCACGCCCGCGCACCATATACTCGCGCCCTGCCAGTTCCACGAGACGACCACCGACATCATTATTGCCCTTGCGCACTGCGTTGATGACTGTATCAAGCGACAGCTTGTAGGCAGCGAGGGAATTGGGGTTGACAGTCACCTGGTATTGGCGCGTCTGACCGCCGACCGTAGCCACCTCGGCGACGCCTGGCACGCTCTGAATCGCGTAGCGCAGAAACCAATCCTGATAGGAGCGCAATTCGTCGGAAGCGTGAGCGCCACTTTCATCAACGAGTGCATACTGGAACACCCAGCCAACACTGGTAGCATCGGGGCCAAGCTCGGTCTTGACCCCCGCTGGTAATTGAGCAGTAATTTTTGAAAGGTATTCAAGGATCCGGCTGCGTGCCCAATAAATGTCGGTGCCATCCTCGAAAATGACGTAAACGTAGCTGAAACCAAAATCTGAAAATCCACGAATCGCCTTGACACGCGGCGCGCCGAGCAGGGCCGTGGTAATTGGATAGGTTACCTGGTCTTCAATAATGTCTGGACTGCGATCCCAACGCGAATACACAATCACCTGTGTATCAGAAAGGTCAGGTAGGGCATCGAGGGAGATATTCTGGATGGACCACCACGCCACGAAGAGCAACACAATCGATGCGACGATGATCAGATATCGATTCTCCGCCGAGAAACGGATAATGTGCCTGATCATGTCTGGTGCTGGCAAAATCGGGCTTTTATAAACTGGAGATTGCTGTAAATTCGCTGTAAATCCACAATATTCAACGCATCAAAAATTAATGAAACGTAATATTCATAGGTTTGTAACCCGACCTCGCATAGAATTACAAAACGCCATTCCTGACCAATAATATAAGCGCCGTGCATGAGGTTGTGATGATTTAATTTCATGGCTACCAGCATTTCAGCCAACAATTGATCTTCTGGGTCAATTACGAATCTGGATCTTTTGAATTCCTGAATAAAAAAATATGGTGACTCAGGCTCTTTCACTCCTTTCGCAACCATGAAATCAACATGCCCGGTTATAATGACCTGATTGATGATTGCTTTTAGCGAACGTTGATACCAATCACGAATACCATTTTTGTTAAAATGAACCGTATTTAGCAATGGTGCCAAAAATTTCATTTTAAGTTCATCCTCTGAATAACTGAGAATGAATGGGCGGTGCTCTTTGATTAATTCCGATAATAGGAATGATTCCATCTCGTTAAAAGGATGGACATAATTAAACCATTCGGCAAAGATGGCATCATTGACAACTTGTTGGATATTCACCAGCTTTTGCAAATCCGCGAACGTGACATGTGAAAAAGAGAGTGTCTTCATTGATGAATACTCAATTATGGAACATGTCCTGTGTGAATTAGCGTTTTTTCCGACAACCCGGTATTTGGAAGGACGCGAGCATGATCCTGCATTGCTGAAACATTACTGTCGGACATTTCCGCAAGCGAGGCCCGAAGTTTTGATTCTGAGTCGATGAGAAAATTGGCGCGTGTGACGACTTGTTCACCCTCGGTAAGTCCAAATACAACTTCGACCTCCTTGTCGCCTGATTCACCGAGCTGAACGGTTCGTGGCTGGAATTTTCCATTACCGAGTGCGACAAGGACAGTCTTTTCAGTACCAGAGTCGATCAGCGCGTCTTGCGGGATGTGTAACCCCACGCGCGGCATTCCACGCAGCACTACTTCGCCGAACATTCCAGGGCGTAGATTTCCGCTTGGATTGGAAAAAGCGAGGCGGATTTTAACCGTTCGCGTATTGGAATCGAGCACTGGATCAATAAAAAGCACTTTTCCCTTGAATTCCTGATGTGGAAAAGCATTAAGGGTTAAGTTTGCGGACATGCCTTCTTTAATGAACCGCAATTCACTTTCGTAAACATCGGCAAGCACCCAGACGCTGGAGAGATCAACAATTTCGTATGGCATTGCACCGGCTTCGAGTTTCATGCCCTCGACGACATCTTTTTTGGTGACAACCCCAGAAACCGGAGAATGAATGGTTAAGGTCTTCGTCGTTTTGCCTGTCGCCGCGAGGTGGTCGATGGCTGATTTTGGAATATCAAATAAAATCATTCTTTTTCGCGCAGCATTTACTAGCGCGTCCCCGTCGTTCGTGGATGACCCCCCCTGGGAAAGTGCCTGTTTCATGCGCAAGGCGAGCAGATACTCCTCCTGCGTCGAGAGTAATTCCGGGCTGTAGACAGCAAAAAGTGGGTCACCTTTTTTTACCATTTTGCCGACGAAGTCTACATGGATACGCTCGACAAACCCTGGAACTTTCACGTTGACATGACGTACTCGGGTTTCGTCTACGGCAATTCGACCTGTCGTGCGCCAGGCACCACCCACCGACCCTTTAGTGACCTGAGCTGTGGTTAGCCCAATCAGTTGTTGACGCGCCGGGTCAATATTCACCTCTCCCTGCCTCGATACCGTTTTACGCTTGATGTTTGTGTCTACGGCTGGAAATTCTTCTTTTTTTTTTCTTCTTCCATCTTTCCTTTTTCTTCTTCCATCTTTCCTTTTTCTTCTTCC
>CAUYTW010000038.1 GCA_963575715.1 Gammaproteobacteria bacterium
TTATCACTTTTGGCCTAATTTTAGATATGTTCAGTTAGTGTTAACAGGCCCTAGTTCTTAGTTATATCAACTCAATTAGGAGGACGGCGTTGCCTCCCCTGCCTAGATGCGGGAGTTGTCGCGCCGCAAATGCTCTATGGAATCCTGTACCTTAGTTATCCTTGGCGCTACCGGCAATCTGGCCAGCAATAAATTGCTCCCCGCACTGTATCGCTTGGAAGCAGTTGAACGGTTGCCGACCCAGTTGGTAATCACTGGTTTTGGACGGCGGGACTGGGACGACCATCAATGGCGAGCGAATGTCGCGGATTTGTTGCAGGAACAACTGGGCCAGGATCTAAACAACGCGGTATTGGCACGTTTCCTTGAACGGCTACGATTTTTTCAGGGTAATCTTGTGGATGCCAACGACTACCACAAGCTGCGACGATTCCTGGAAGAGACTCCCGATCTGCCGATGAATTTAATTTTTTATCTGGCTATCAGGCCAGCAGAATTTGGCGCAGTAAGCATGCGCCTTGCGGAAGTCGGTTTGAATACGGGCAAGGGACGATGGGTGCGTCTAGTGGTGGAAAAGCCCTTCGGCTATGACCTTGAAAGCGCTCAGATGTTGGAGGTACTGCTGCATCGTCATTTCGAGGAGGAACAGATCTATCGTATCGACCATTACCTGGGAAAAGGTACGGTGCAAAATGTCCTGGTATTTCGCTTCGCCAATCTGATGATGGAACCCCTCTGGAACCGTAACTATATCGATCATGTTCAGATTACCCACGCCGAAACCCAAGGCATTGCCGGACGCGCTGATTATTTCGAGGGGGCCGGGGCGTTGCGCGACATGATCCAGAGTCATCTGCTCCAACTGCTTACCTTGGTGGCCATGGAGCCACCCGCTAGAATGGACGCAGAATCGTTGCGCGACGAAAAAGTAAAAGTGCTGAAATCAATCCGTCCGATTCCGCAAAGCGCGGTCCACGCTCACGCCTTTCGCGCGCAATACACCCGTGGGATGGTCAACGAGGAAAAAACGTGCGGTTATCTGGAAGAAGCAGGCGTCGCTACCAACAGCACCACCGAAACCTACGCCGCCCTGCGTCTTTACATTGATAACTGGCGCTGGCGCAATGTTCCGTTTTACATCCGCACCGGCAAACGCATGGGCAACAATCTTTCAGTCATCGCTATTCGCCTACGTAATCCACCGCAACTTTTATTTAGGGACACGGCCATCGAACGCCTGCGTCCTAACTGGATTATTCTCGGCATCCAACCCGCTGAATGCCTGCGGATCGAACTTCAGGTCAAGGTTCCCGGACTGGAGATGCGCACCCGCACGACGATGCTGGACGCCAGCTATCGTCACGCCCATGAACCATCGCTCGATGCCTACGCGACCCTGCTGCTGGATGTGATTGGGGGAGATCGTTCATTGTTTCTTCGCTATGACGAGGTGCGTTGGGCGTGGCGGGTAGTCGATCCAATACTCAAAGTGTGGTCCATGGAGCGCGATTTCATTAATACGTATCCCGCCGGTGCCATGGGTCCAGTTGATGCCAACCGCCTTTTTGAACGCGAAGATCAGACCTGGTGTGATACGCTTTCATCTCCCCATGATTGATAATGGATTCAGGAAAGACTGCGCTTAAAATCCGCGTAACCAAATGATCGGATTCGCTCCAGGGTATCATCCAGTCGCCTGACAACAATCGCGGGCATAGCAATACCATTGAACCAATTCTTTTTTACCATCGTGTAGCCGCCAGCATCGGCGATTCTGACCTGATCACCGATAGCCAGCCTGGTCTTCAGGTCATATTCACCGAAGACATCGCCTGCAAGGCAAGTACGCCCGGCCACTAAAATTTTATGTTCACCCGGTTCTGGCCAGGCCAGCCGGGGAGAAGTGCGATAAATTAAGTGATCGAGCATGTGCGCTTCCATCGAAGCATCAACAATGGCGATATCCATCGTGTTATGAACCACATCCAGCACGGTGGTCACCAATTCCGCGCATCCCGAAACCACAGCTTCTCCCGGCTCCAGATATACCTGAACCGCGAAAGATTGGGCAAAATTCTTCAGCGCTGCACACAATCGATCCAGAGGATAATTTTCCTTGGTGAAAGCAATACCCCCTCCTAGGCTTACCCATTCCATTTTTTTGAGTAGCGGCCCATAGTGCTGACTAATTTTTTCGATGGCGGCAATAAAATTATCGGCATCATCATTCTCGCAGTTAAAATGAAACATCAATCCACTTAGAATCGGCGCAACCCTTTCCACTTCTTGATAATCGACCACTCCCAACCGCGAATATTTTCGCGCGGGGTCCGCTAAATCGTACTGGGAATAACTAATACCAGGATTAACTCGTAAGCCTAATTGTCGGTTACTTACCTTTAGATAATAATTTTCGAGTTGTGAGATTGAATTAAAAATTATTTTATCGGCGAATTTTCGCACGGACTTGATATCAGTTTTGGAAAATCCAACACTATACGCATGAACCTCCTTGCCAAATTTTTCATAACCGAGTCGGGCCTCGAATGATGAGCTGCTCGTCGTGCCTGCTAGATATTTTTTCATCAGGTTGAATACGCCCCAGGTCGAAAAGCATTTGAGTGCTAATACCGACTTGGCTCCAGAATTTTGCTCAACGTGATGGATAATTTCTAAATTTTTTACAAGGATTTTTTCATCAATCAAATAGTAAGGTGTTTTCAAGAATATCCCTCATGATCAGGTGAGCAGTAATTGTATTTTAATAATCAATCCGGCTAGTTTTTATACAGCCTCTGAGTTCGTCGATATGAGCATCCTTGACCTCAAGGCTTGGTTCAGCGCGGGAAGGTATGTCCGCGAAACTTTAAAATGCCTTCCGCAAATCCCTGACCACATTTCCATTGATGCCATCGTCAGGCAAGTAGCCTCGCTTGGCCCTCCAACATTTACGGATTAGGCACAGCAATCCCTCTACAAGCCACAGGAAGATACTTATCCGCCAAGGCGTAGCTGCCGGTGCCTTTGTTGCAGCTCCACACTCCGGCGATAGTACGTTGCAATGTCACCCTACCGCTTTGGATACGTTTGCTCACGCTGGCTGTCCTCATTTGAGCGGTTAAGGTACCTCCTGGTGAATGCATGGTGGCACCCGACACCCGAGTGACATACTTCCCTTGAATAATGACACCAAGTGAAGTCAGGATAATTGGAAAGGTACCGGTCTGGGATACATATTCTTCTACGGCGGTTCTAGCTCCCTCAAGCAAAACCACAGCCTCGGATACTTGCCCACGAGCAATGTAAGTCTGATAAGCCGGGATGGCAAAAGCTGCCAATATACCGATAATCGCAATCACGATCATCAATTCGATTAGGGTAAAGCCTTGTTGTTTTCGTTGTTGATACACGATAAATCTCTGCAAGAGGATAGAAATATTCCTGCTGCGCGATCTGTAACAGCAGAGGTATGAAAATTTATTTCATGAATGCGACGATATTATGTTGCAACCGTTTATGAAGAAAAATCACAAGCCGCAATTTCATGCTTGCATGAAAATTTTACAAAAAACCTATCGAAAGGGTATTGAAAATATAAACAATATGATTATGCCTACCAATGCTATCACGTAACTACCCACAAACGAAAGCACGTTTGCTGCTAGACTTAATAAGAGAGAGCCGATAAATGAGGGTGCCGCATTAAGGTTTCTGGCGAGAAATGACCATCTAAGTAGGAAATAAATAGCGACTGCTTCAACCACAACGATTATGCATTCGGCCAGCAGTATTCCTGAAAGCGATATCTGTCTTGATATTATTACCCATGCAATAAGGCTAAAAAATGTAAGAAGCGTAACGAAGAACCACAGCACAATAAACCGAATTCGATACCGTTGGCTACGCTTCGCTAAGAAAACTATCAAAACTCCCTCCAGAACCAAGAACAACGGAGCAAGCAAAAAAGGCTCTGATGGTACTAATACAGGATCAGCATATGAAATGGAGGGTAAACATAAGATCTCTAGGATAGTAAGAACTGTAGTATTAGCAGAACTTTCTGTTGGCCAAGGCATGACATAATTCTATAAAAATTAAAAATCAAATTTTTCTAATTTTTTAAAATTTAATCAATTATTTAGTTTATGTAAAACCTCTAATGGTGGGCTTGACGCACATCCAGATAATCGCGCAGGACATCCCCTAGCAAGTTGACCGCCAGGACCACCGCCGCCAGTGCAACTCCTGGTGCCAGGACCAAATGCGGTGCCACCAACAGATAACGCGTTCCATCGCGGATCATGCTGCCCCAGGAAGCGGCTGGCGGTTGGACTCCCAGTCCTAAAAAAGACAACCCCGCTTCCGCCGTCACAACTGCCGCAACGCCGAAGGTGGCCTCGACAATCAGGGGAGCAAGAATGAGGGGTAACAGATGACGAGTGATAATTCGCAGACCACGCACCCCAAGCGCCCGCGCCGCCTGGACGTGGTCGCGGTGCTTGAGCGATAACACCTGTGCCCGTGCCAGCCGGGCATATCCCACCCATCCCACCGCCCCTAGGGCAATGACCACGTTGTCGATCCCGGGTCCCAGCAGTCCTGCTAGGGCGATAGCGAGCAGGATGCCTGGGAAGGCAAGGAAAACATCAATAATCCGCGCCGCTAAGTGATCCCACCAGCCTCCCAGGTATGCAGCGATGGTCCCGAACAGAGTGCCTACCATAAATGACAGGCTCACTACTCCTAGTGACACTAGGAACGAGGTGCGCGCACCCATCACCAGGCGATCCCATACCAGACGCCCTAAATCGTCCCATCCGAGCCAAGCCCCCAGCGCTGGCGGGGCCAGGACATGGGCGAGATCCATTCGCTCCGGATTCAGGGGCAACCATTGTCCCAGCAATGCGAGTAACGCCCAGATCCACAGCACCACTATTGCTAGGAGATTCCCTGCTTCAAACTTCATCAGTGTCTCCGAGAAACCTCGCCCTTGAGGGCGGGGAGGAAAGGAGACGGTTTTACAACCGTTCTGTAAAAACGCTGGTCAATCTCGGACTTGTTTTCACAAACCACGCTCTTTAAGGGCGGGGTGATTGATTATGAGTAGGAGTTACGCAGTTGAAAAATAGGTTCAACATTTTTTATCGATTGTAAAAGATAATTCTTTAGTTATTTTATATCGAAATCAAACGGTTAAAATTCAATTGCGTAACTCACACAGTTTTTACCATGGAGTGATTTACTCTGTTATTTCCAGCCGCACGCGGGGATCCAGCACTGCATAGAGTAGGTCGGTGCAGGTATTGACCATCACGTAGACCACGCTGATAAGCAGTACGCAACCTTGAACTACCGGGTAATCGCGGCGGTTGATAGCTTCAACGATTAGACTCCCCAGCCCAGGCCAGGAAAAAATCGTTTCGGTGATTACCGCCCCACCCAGCAGCGCCCCCAATTGGAGACCAAGGAGAGTGACTACCGGCAGGGCAGCGTTGGGCAATGCGTGACGCCAGATTACTGCGCTGGGCGAGAGTCCGTTGGCATAAGCGGTACGCACATAATCCTCAAGCAACACTTCCAGCAGCGCCGAACGCAGCATTCGCGCCAGAATTGCGGCCATTCCCATTCCCAGTGACACAGCGGGCAGGATGATCGAAGTTGGCCCTTCCCGACCGCTTACCGGTAGCCAGCCAAGTTCCATGGAAAACAACAAAATAAGCAACGGCCCCAACCAAAAGCTCGGAACCGACATCCCGAATAGCGCCAGTGCCATCGCTCCCCGATCCCAACCCGATCCCCGACGCAGAGCCGCTGTGACCCCCAGCGGCAGGGCCAATCCCAACGCTACGATGAGCGCCGCCGCTGCGAGCTGCACCGTGGCGGGAATCCGCTCGACCAGCAAGTCAGCAATCGGTCGCCGTGAATGCAGGGAGGTTCCTAAATCTCCATGGGCAAGTCGATTGAAATACAGGCCAAGCTGTTCAATCAGCGGTCGATCCAGCCCCAGGGCAGCACGTAACATCTCCCGATCCCCTGACCGCGCCGACTCCCCTAGCATCACCTCTACAGGATCTCCGGGAACTAGATGAACGAGCAGGAAGACCAGGCAGGAAACACCGAGGATAACCCCAAGGGCACTGGCTAAACGGGACAAAAGAAAACGGGTCATGGATCGTTATATTATTTTCGACTCAGGCTAGGAGTTACGCAGTTGAAAAATAGGTTCAAAATTTTCAGTCAGTTACATCAGATACCTATCTGATGACTTTCCATGGAAATCAAACAATTAAAATTCAACTGCGTAACTCCTAACAGGATTGAGTTTTTTTCTGTCATTCTGCGCGGAGGTCGCGTTAGCGACCGGAGTCGCAGAATCTATGTAGATGGATTCTGCGACTCCGTTTCGCTTCGCGCAGAATGACTTCCTATTTTTCAACTGCGTAACTCCTATCAGGCATTGAAGAGCCTTTCCAGGGAAATTCTGGCTGGATCACCGGCGGTGGTTGCTGGCGTTTGACCGTTATCCGGCATCAGACCAAACAACGCTGCCAAGGCAGCCCGAGCACGCGCAACCTGCTCTGCGGCGTCAGGGGTATAAGCGCCTGGGCGTGGTTGAAAATAATCGCAAAAATTAGCACGTTCCTTATCTAGCACCGGATCGGCCATCAATTCGCTACAAGCATTGGCGACCTTGGGATCATGAAAGCGGCATAAGCGGCAAACATGAAGATCCGCGCAACAGGAAGTAGGGCACTCGGCGGTCCGTGCCAGTGGTAAAGGGAGGTCCGCTAGGGATGCCCCGCACTTCCAGCACATCAGTATATTGGACATGACTGTTCAAGCCCTTCAGACGAGTTTCGTGATGACGCACGGCGTATTATGAATAGTATACGGATCCTTTTCCTCTCTACCCAGTCTTGGTCATCGGCGTAATATCACTAGAATTACGCGAGAAGCCCCGGCATTCGGATAGGGATAGCGCACCAGGCGAACACGGTCAGACGCCGGTTGAGTTGACTTGGTGCGACCCGAGACTACATAAACTTTTGTTTCGTTTTCAATGAGATAGACGACAGCAGTCCGTGTTTCGCCACGGAATCCTACCGAAGCGTGCATTGGGAGTAATCCCTTTATGCGAAGCCTTCGGGACACCGTAACCCTTGGCAGTGCAGTATGACAGCCACGAGAACGAGCCGCGAGGGGAGTTCAAATCTGCCATTACACCATCGTCATCAACGACAGGCCAAAGAGACTGATAGGCCTAAGCCAAAAGGCAAGGGGGTAGGCCGGGTAACTCAGTCGTATCCCGCGCGAATGTCGACCTCCCGGTGGAAAGATGGCATCTACGTCGCGATTTCGGTTGATGTAGGGAACAGAGTAAGCCCGTTGTCCTCTTCAAGGAGAGAAGTAAAACCGTTGTAAAGCGATTTGACGGGACAGCGGGTAAAGGATGCGGGAAAAAGCGAATGCAGTGCTGTAATGGCTCGGATAGGGATTGAGGGTTGAATCGCCAGTGGAAATAAAACAGGGAAAGGTGGAAACGATTCGATATCATCCTACTCGAAAGAGGGCTGACTTCCGAGGAATAGGCAAGACCGCTGCCTATTCCGGCAGGTCTTGAATCACGAGAGAGTTTGTCAGAATGCGACAGGAATTCAGCAAGTGACTTTAGCATACGTTTCGGCTATTGACGCGGATTCCCGCGTAATCACATGGCACGGCGTCCATTGGCGGCGGGCAATGCGTTACGTGCGCAGGCTTCAAGCGCGTATCGTGAAGGCAGTCAAACAAGGCAAATGGCGTTTGGTGAAAAATCTCCAACGTTTGCTTAATCACTCCGTAAGCGGTCGCCTGCTCGCTGTCAGGCGAGTGACTGAAAACCGAGGTAAAAAAACGTCTGGCGTGGATGGTGTAGTTTGGGACACGCCAGAAAAGAAGATGAACGCGGTGGAATGGTTACGGCAAAAGGAGTATCAGGTCGAACCGTTGCGCCGGATATATATCCTGAAGAAAAACGGAAAGAAACGGCCACTGGGCATTCCAACGATGTTCGACCGTGCGCAACAGGCCCTACATAAATTGGGACTGGAGCCGGTCTCGGAATGCACAGCGGATGTCAATTCTTATGGCTTTCGCCCGGAACGTTCGGCACAGGATGCCGCAGAACAAGTATACAATGCCCTTCGACTGAAAACGTCGGCGCAATGGGTACTTGAGGGCGATATCAAAGCCTGTTTCGATGAAATCAGCCATGAATGGATACTGAAGCATGTGCCGATGCACAAACGGACGCTGAAGAAATGGTTGAAGGCGGGATATATAGAGGAAAATGTATTTCATCACACTGAAAAAGGGACGCCACAGGGTGGTATTATTTCGCCACTATTGGCGAATTTGTGCTTGGATGGGCTGGAAGCCTGTGTTGCTAAAAACGTAACGGAAAAGCACCGGCACAAGTTAAATGTGATTCGATATGCGGATGATTTTATCATCAGCGGGGATTCTAAAGAGTGGC
>CAUYTW010000039.1 GCA_963575715.1 Gammaproteobacteria bacterium
CTGATGACTTTCCATGGAAATCAAACGATTAAAATTCAACTGCGTAACTCCTAGGATCTTGCTAATCAAGAAAAATTATGCGAGTGCATCCAGAGCAGCCCATCTTGCGTAGGCATTGAGCAAATTTTTTTCCAAGATTGTAAGACTTTCCCTGGTCGTAGCGATCTCAATGCCCGGTCGTTGGTAAAAACGAGGATCTGCCATCATTTCGTGCAGCGTTGCTTGCTCGGCTTCCAGAGCTTCGATATGCCCTGGTAACGCGGCAAGCTCTTGTTGTTCCTTGAAGGAAATCCGTCGTGGACGGTCGGTGCGTAATCGCGGCGGAATGGTCGCCGCTGGCGAGGAAGTTTTGATCGCTCCTGACGGCAAGGACAATGGCCGTTGCCGGAGCCAATCCTCGTAGCCACCCACATATTCAACTACGCTAGACTTGCCCTCGAAGACCAATGAATTGGTAACCACATGATCGAGAAATTCCCGGTCATGACTTACCAGCAACAAAGTGCCTGGATACTCGGCAAGCAGTTCTTCCAGCAAATCGAGAGTATCGATATCCAAATCATTGGTGGGTTCGTCCATGACCAACACATTGGAAGGTTGCGCAAAAAGGCGGGCGAGCAACAGGCGATTACGCTCACCGCCGGAAAGTGCCTTGACCGGTGTGCGGGCACGATCGGGCGTAAATAGAAAATTCTGTAAATAACCAATTACATGGCGTCGTACTCCATCGACAGTGACAAAATCTGCACCTGCGGCCACGCTGTCGCGCACGCTTGCTTCCTGATCGAGGCTCGCGCGGAGCTGATCGAAATAGGCAACGCGCAAGCGTGTCCCAAGGCGCAGACGGCCCGCCGTGGGCGGCAGCTCTCCGAGTAGCACACGCAAGAGTGTAGTTTTACCTACTCCGTTGGGGCCAATAATCCCCACGCGATCACCGCGTAACAGCGTGGTAGTGAGTCCCTGAAAAACAGGAAGACCATCATAAGCAAAGGCCACATCCTCGGCTTCAACCACTATCTGGCCCGAACTTTCGGCAGATTCAATTTTCATCCGCGCTGTTCCCTCACGAATACGCCGTGCGCGGCGTTCCTCGCGCAGCCGCAACAAAGCGCGTACCCGTCCTTCGTTGCGGGTACGCCGCGCCTTGATTCCCTGACGAATCCACATTTCTTCCTTGGCGAGTTTCTTGTCAAATAAGGCGGCATGACGCTCCTCGGCGGCCAGCAGGGCCGCCCTGCGTTCCAAGTACAGATGAAAGTCGCCGCTGTAACTCGCCAAGCGTCCGCGATCGAGTTCCACGATGCGGGTGGCGAGTCGTTGCAGGAATGCGCGATCATGCGTG
Source organism: Gammaproteobacteria bacterium (assembly GCA_963575715.1). NCBI lineage: Bacteria > Pseudomonadati > Pseudomonadota > Gammaproteobacteria > Gammaproteobacteria bacterium. The sequence continues at coordinate 1,343 of CAUYTW010000039.1, forward strand.
ACAAATAACATCGTGCCTGGAAATTCAAGCAGAAACCGCTCCAGCCATTCAATCGCAGGAATATCCAGATGATTGGTAGGCTCGTCCAGCAACAACAGATCCGGTGCATCGATGAGTGCCTGACCAAGGAGGACACGGCGCTTAAATCCGCCAGAAAGATTGGCGAAAATCGCTTCTGGGGGTAATTCTAGGCGTGAAATCAATGTTTCCACCCGCGAACGCCATTGCCAGCCACCCACCGCTTCCAGTTCGTGCTGAAGACGTGCGAGCGCCTTCAATATGGAGGCATTTTCGTTACTATCGCCAGTGTCGGCCATGCGCTGACCGAGATGGTGATACTGAGACAACCACTGACCAATCTGGCCCAGGCCCGCCGCCACCACGTCAAACACGGTCTCCTCGCGTTCGGGTGGCACCTCCTGAGCGAGGCGTGCCATCTTGAGGCCGGTGACACGCGCGATCTCGCCACGGTCGGGAGCAATTTCCCCCACAATCAACCGCATCAAGCTGGACTTGCCGCTGCCATTGCGACCGACCAGTGCTAGGCGTTCACCCTTTTCCAGTTGTAATTCCACTCCATCCAGCAATGGCGCGCCGCCATAAGCCAAATGTATGTCTTTCAGGGTCAATAAATTCACAAGCGTATTTCTCGAATGTTTTTAATCCCTGTAGGATATATTCCCCGCTGCTTGCGGCGAGGCCGTTTATTCTCGTCTTAACAAATAATCGTTGAAAAAACTTGCCAGTCGATTTTCTTTGAATTGACGCTCAATGGCATCGCGGTCGGAGACATTTTCCGCCCATTCCAGCAGCCCCACTTCGGGATGATGCTTGTGGTAGGCAAGAAAGTGTTCAAGATAGTGGTCGAACTTTCCCGCACTGGAATATTTATTGTGACCGAAAGGCCATAGTTTAAGTTGATTGGTTTGATCGATGGGAATATTTTTTCTGAAGTGCTGATAAAGCGTAGCGTAAATACCAGTACGGTCTGCCCCCGCCTTACAATGCATCCATATTGGGTATTCGACAGATCCGAATATTTCTGTTGCATGTCGGATACGAGCGGCGTCCAGCATACTGCGTGAGTAAATGTCAATATCTACCAGACGAATCCCAAGTTTCGCGCACTGTTCGCGTTCAAAGGCCAGATAAGCGGAATTAGTATTGGTACCTTTAAGATTAAGAATCGTCTTGATGCCGTATTTTTTTACCACGCGGCGTAACTGCCACATGGTGGGTTGCGAGGAACGAAAAGCCTCTTCAGAAATGCGATGAAAATTGAAGCGAACAATATTAGTAACATTATGCTCAATTAGCATGGCATGGAGCCAGGCAATCGTTCTACCTCGATGAGTTTTCAGATCAAAACTCATTGATACATATCCTGAAAATGGCTACAATCCTGCATCAGCTCAGTTTTATCACCCTGGCAAATTACCTGACCATCCTGAAGAAAATAAATCCGCTTGGCCACTTCGACGCTTTTTAGGCGATGAGCGATGATCACTGTAATGATTTCTGGTGCCAGAGCGCGAATTGTTTCTAGAATGGTCGCCTCGCTCTGATTGTCAAGGGCACTAGTGGCTTCGTCGAGGATGAGCACGCGGGGTTCACGATACAGTGCGCGGGCAATCGCAATGCGTTGGCGTTGGCCACCGGAAAGATTACTGCCTGCCTCGTTGAGAATAGTATGAATGCCTTTGGGCAACCCCAAGACATGCGTCCAAACATTGGCCTTTTTCAGCGCCGAAATTACCCGTAATTCATCAATCTCGGTTCCATAAGCCACGTTGGCAGCGACCGTATCGTTAAAAATATGCACACGCTGGGTAACAATGGAAATCCGTCCACGCACGGAGGATAGCGAATAATCCCGAATATCCATGCCATTCACCAGTACCTCGCCTGTCGTGGCGTCAAAAAAACGCAACAATAGATTCGCAGCGGAACTTTTTCCACTACCACTTTTTCCTACCAATGCAATGATCTCGCCCTTGTGCGCTTCAAGGTTAATAGCACGCAAGGCTATTTCCTCGCCATAAGCAAGGCTTGTCTGTTTGAATTCAATTTGTGCAACATTCGTGAGATCAAGATGTCCACTCTGCACCTCGGGCCGTAATGCCAGCATTGATTGAATGCGATCATGAGCTGCGAGTGCATCCTGAAATTGAGCATAAGTCTGAGACACACGTCGAATGGGATCGACTGCCATGAATAACGCAGTCATAAAGGAAAAAAAAGCACCGACTGTTAACGTTCCATCAATTACACGTCCACCGCCAATCATGATCAGCACCGCACCAGAAAAAGAGCCAAAAAGCTCCATCACGGGGACCACTAATCCTGCGATCCGTATCGACTTCATATTAATATTGAGATACGCTTGATTGGCTTGTGCAAAACGTTTTGCCTCGAAATCTTCCGTGTGGTAAGCCTTGATTGCTTCGACGTTAGTGAATATCTCAGACAAGCTGGTAGTAAGCGAAGCATTGCGTGCCTGCACGGTATGAGCAATATGTTTCAAGCGATGCGAAATCAGAATGATTGGATAAATGGCGGCAGGAATGACAACCAAGGTAATGAAGGATAATGACGGACTTTGGTAAATTACCACGCCAAGCAACGTCACCGCGATCAATCCCTCACGTAACAAAGAGGCCAGATTACTTGAAACTGCGCCTTGAACACGGCCAATATCGCTAGTGATCCGACTGATTAGCTCGCCAGAATGATATTGGTGAAAAAAAGTCAAATCCAGATGCAGGAGATGAAAAAGTAACCGGTCGCGCAGCTTACGAATGATATCTTGTCCAACAAAGCTCATGGTGTATTCTTGGGAGAAAGTACCCACACCCTTTATCAGATAGGCACACACCAGGTACATTGGCAAAATGCGGAGTAGCGCCGTATTCTGGTTGATGAAAATTTCATCCAGCAACGGTTTAATCATCCAAGCGATAGCAGCGTTGGCCACCGCGACCAGCAGCATGGCGGCAAACGCAACGCATAATTTGCCGCGATAGTTACGATATTCCGGTAAATAAGCACGGATTAGCTCAAGCATTTTTTGGTCTGTTTCAATTCGCGCCCCAGCGTGGGGGACGACATCAGTCGTGTCATTGTAAGACAAAGTAATAAGTTAACATATTAATTAACCCAAGTTGCTACCTATTATGATGGATAACTAAATAGCCCTCTCCCTTTGGGAGAGGGGTTGGGGTGAGGGACTTTTGACTAATGTTGAGGAATTATCCCTCACCCCCGGCCCCTCTCCCAAAGGGAGAGGGGAGAAAGGCAAATAGGTAGCAACTTGAGTTAATTACACATCGTTCTTACTGGAATTCATGGTGTCATCAAGAATCCCACGAATTTATTCGTGGGAGTGTCAAATAAAACCCATCCCTAATTTTTAACCATGACCATATCTAGCTCTAGCACCAACCCGAATTGTCCGATCAACCGCATTGCTCCCCCTCTCCCGCGCCGCCCTGGCTATCGCCTGATCTGGGCACAACTTCAGGGTAGCGCCTTGGGGTTGACACTGGCGAACGCCGCCCGTGATGCTTCTGTCCCGCTCGTAGTTGTCACCGAGGATACCAGCGGCGCGGCACGCCTGGCGCAAGATCTTCGGTTTTACCTAGATGACCGTGATTTGCCGGTGCTACATTTTCCTGATTGGGAAACGTTGCCCTATGATGTGTTCTCACCGCACCAGGATATCACCTCAGAACGCCTCACTGCCCTGCATCGCTTACCAAGCCTCGCCCGAGGCATCCTGCTGGTACCGGTCGCCACCTTAATGCAACGCCTGCCGCCGCGTGAATATCTCGACGCGTTCACGCTCCTACTTGACGTAGGTCAGCACCTGAACCGCGAAGCGCTACGTATCCGGCTGGAAGCGGCGGGCTATCGCGCCGTCACTACGGTGATGGAACGCGGTGAGTTCGCGGTACGCGGCGGACTGTTCGACCTGTATCCGATGGGCGCAGATCTGCCCTATCGCATTGATCTGTGCGACGATGAAGTGGATTCGATTCGTACTTTCGATCCGGAAAGTCAACGTTCACGGGAATCGATAAAATCCATTCGATTGTTGCCGGCGCGGGAATTTCCGCTCGACGAGCACGCCATCCAGCGTTTCCGCGAGGCGTGGCGCACTGCTTTTGGCGGTGATTCCGCAAGCCCAGTGTATCGAGATGTTGGCAAGGGCCTCGCGCCCGCTGGTATCGAGTATTACCTGCCGCTGTTTTTTACCCGCACGGCCACGCTGTTTGATTATCTTCCCGCTGGCGCGGTTATTTTTAATGGCGCAAAGCTGGAGGAAGCCGCGAACGCTTTTTGGCGTGAGGTTGGTACTCGTTACGAATCCAACCGTCATGACCGCGAACGGCCTTTGCTGCCGCCAAACGCGCTTTATCTGCCGACCAACGAAATCTTCGCTGGTCTCAATACCCATCCCCGTGTGCTGTTTCATGAAGATCAGCAGGAAGAACGCGCCGGAACTACCAATTTTCCGACCGAGATCCCGCCGGAATTGCCCATTGAGGCCCGAGCTGCGCGGCCTTTGGGGCGTTTGCTGGATTTTCTCGACGGATTCGCGGGACGGGTGCTGATCGCCGCCGAGACCATCGGACGCCGCGAGGCGTTGCTGGAAATCTTCTCCGCCGCTGATCTCCATCCCGTGTCGTTAAAAAACTGGCGGGAATTCCTGGCAAATCAGGAGCGGCTCGCCATCACCATCGCGCCCCTGGAACAGGGACTGATTTTGCGCGAGCCAACCTCGCTCGCGGTTGTGACCGAGCATCAACTGTTCGGCGAACAGGCGATGCAGCGCCGTCGCCGCGAGCGTGATCGCAAGGAGCGTGACGCCGAGGCCATCATCCGCGACCTCACCGAACTTCACGTTGGCGCACCGGTAGTCCACGAGAACCACGGCGTAGGACGTTATCAAGGGCTGTTGCGGCTCGCCGTTGATGGCGTGGATACCGAATTTCTCACCCTCGAATACGCAGGCGGCGACAAGCTCCATGTTCCGGTCGCGGCTTTGCAGTTAATCAGCCGCTATACCGGCGTCGATCCCGAGCACGCGCCGCTGCATAAACTTGGTTCCGGTCAGTGGGAAAAGGCCAGGACCAGGGCTGCCGAGCGCGCCCGCGATGTTGCCGCCGAACTGCTTGATCTGTACGCCCGCCGCGCCGCGCGCGTGGGTCACGCCCTCACCGTGGAGCACGAGCAATATCTCGCCTTCGCCGCCGGTTTCCCCTTTGAGACCACGCCCGACCAACAAGACGCCATCGACGCGACCCTCCAGGATCTCGCGGCGAAGCGTCCGATGGATCGCGTGGTCTGTGGCGATGTCGGGTTTGGCAAGACCGAGGTCGCACTGCGCGCCGCTTTTGTCGCGGTACTCAGCGGGCGTCAGGTAGTGCTCCTGGTGCCGACGACCCTGCTGGCCCAGCAGCATTATCAAACCTTTATCGACCGCTTCGCCGGCTGGCCGGCGCGCATCGAAGTGATGTCAAGGTTTCGGAGCAAGAAACAACAAGATGAGACGCTGGCTGGCCTTACCGCCGGAACCGTGGACATTGTCATTGGCACCCACAAGCTGCTTCAGGAGGGCGTGGTCTTCAAAAATCTGGGCCTGGTCATCATTGACGAGGAGCACCGCTTCGGCGTGCGTCAAAAAGAGGCACTCAAGGCGCTGCGAACCTCGGTGGATCTGCTGACCCTGACCGCGACGCCGATCCCACGCACGCTTAACATGGCAGTCTCGGGCCTGCGCGAGATTTCGATCATCGCCACGCCGCCCGCACGGCGGCTCGCCATTCAGACTTTTATCCGCACCTGGGACACCGCCCTGCTGCGCGAGGCGATGCTGCGCGAGATCAAACGCGGCGGGCAGGTCTATTTCCTCCACAACGAGGTCGAAACCATCGACAAAATGGTGCGGACCGTCGAGGAACTGCTGCCCGAGGCCCAGGTGCGCGTCGCCCACGGCCAGATGCGCGAGCGCGACCTGGAACGGGCGATGCTCGATTTTTATCATCAACGTTTCAATGTGTTGGTGTGCAGTACGATTATCGAAACCGGCATTGATGTGCCGAGTGCCAACACCATCATCATTCACCGCGCCGACCGTCTGGGATTGGCCCAACTTTATCAACTGCGCGGACGGGTGGGACGCTCGCACCATCGCGCCTACGCCTATTTGATTGTTCCCGAAAAGAAAGCCATGACGCCCGACGCTATCAAGCGCCTTGACGCGATTGAATCGCTGGAGGATCTCGGCGTCGGTTTTACTCTGGCGACCCACGACATGGAAATTCGCGGCGCGGGCGAATTGCTCGGCGAGGAGCAGAGCGGCCAAATGCAGGAAGTGGGCTTTACTCTTTATCAAGAATTACTGACGCGGGCGGTGAACGCCCTGAAATCGGGCCGCCGCCCAGAATTAGAACGTCCCCTGGAATCAAGCGGCGAGGTCGATCTCCATCTTCCGGCGCTGATTCCCGAGGATTACGTGGCCGATGTCCATACACGGCTGATTTTATACAAACGCATCGCTAACGCTGCGACCTCCGGGGAATTGCGCGAATTGCACATTGAGATGATTGACCGTTTCGGCTTATTGCCAGAATCCGTCCTCACTCTATTCCGCATCACGGAATTAAAATTGTTAGCGCGTCCCTTGGGAATCCGCAAATTCGAACTGGGACCAAGCGGCGGACGATTACTATTTCATCCCGAGCCTACGATTGATCCTGGAGTGGTAATTAAGCTCATTCAGACCCAACCTCATATCTATCGCCTGGACGGACAAGACAAATTGCGTATTACCGCGAATTTGCCAGACGTGCATAGTCGATTAGCCGCTGCTGAATATTTGCTCGCGGTGTTATCACCCCGCATCGAAAAATCTCCACCAGTTCCACCGCAGGCGTTGATTGAAATGCCGAAATCTGATTCTGTTGATGCTCGTCCCAGACATGGGAAAACGATGGGGCGAGGAAAATTTAGTGGAGGAGGGATACGGCCTTTGGGACGCGGGAATGGATGGAAAAGATAGAATTAGAAATAGAATTAGAAAATGAACCTAGGAGTTACGCAGTTGAATTTGTAACTCTATACAGGTAGGAGTTACGCAGTTGA
>CAUYTW010000040.1 GCA_963575715.1 Gammaproteobacteria bacterium
CCGATTAACCAAAACGGATAATCATTATCGAATCCTATAAATTAGGGCACTACCATATTTTTCAATATTTTGATAGATCAGGTAGAAAAAATCGATCCACTACCTCGGACGGGAGATCCATGCCGGTGGCGTGGGCGCGTTGTAATAGTTGCCAGTAATAACGATAGGAAGCGCGGTCATGGAGCCGATCCTGGTGCTTGATCGGTCCCCAATCCTGGTCTTGAGCGGTGGTCAGGATAAGAGCGGCATCGGCCACTTCGGCGAAATCTGGACGCATCGCATCCAGAATGGGACGGACCTGATTGGGGTGAATACTCCACATCCGTAGGAAACCGAATTCACGCCGCGCTTGCCGTGCGTCGGCGAACACACTGGTGCCATCCTTTAATTCCGTCGAGACATTATGGGTAGGCACCACGCCATTGCCCAGGGCAGCTGCGACGATTTCGGACTTGGCACGGACCATCAGGGGATGCTGGAACTGACCTGGGCTTTTCATGACGGAACTCGGGAGCGCGCCGTGATGGGCGCTGACAAAATCCATGATGCCAAAATCCAGGGATTCGACACTTTCCAGAGCGGCAATCGCCCAGGCATCCTTCAGGGCACCATGGGTTTCAATCATGACATGCACCGGAACGCGACGGCCAATGCCATACACATCTTCGACTCGACGCAGTTCAGCGATTTGTTCAACCACATCGCGCAAGGCACGGGGCTTTGGCAGGGTCAAAAAGGCAAGCCGCTGGCCAGCACCGCCGACGAGGATATCAATGTCGGCGCGCCAGTGAGGATGGGTGATGTCGTGAATCCGTGCCGCCACGCGATTGAAACGATTTTCAGCGGAGTGGATGATTTCAGCGCACATCAACGCATGTTCGGCCTCGTCCCCGGCGCGGGCACCGTCCTCGCAATCGCAGGTAACGTCGAAAAGTGGCCCCATTTCTCTCTGAAGAGCCAATGCCTTGCGGATAAGTTTTTCGCTACCGGCATAATGATCCACTGCGGGTAGAACGGGGAAAGATTTTTCGCCGGAAAACAGAATTTGAGTAGGGTGCATTGAAGTATTTCTTGAACAATCGGCATCGAAAACCGCTATTGTTGTTATGTTTAGGAGTTACGCAGTTGAACTTGTAACTCTATATAGGGATTGAATTTTTTGTCATTTTACGCGCAGTTGCAGAACGCAAAATCTCTATAAGTAGATGTATTTTGCGACTCCGCTGCGTTGCGCGCAGAATGACTTAAATTTTCAATTTTCAACTGCGTAACTTCTAATGTTATTATCATGCGTGTTCTGCAATCAATTTTAAACAACTTTTGTTTTAACCATCCAGCATCCTATGGATAAACTGATTATTACCGGTGGCGTCCCACTGAACGGCGAAATTCGTATTTCTGGTGCCAAGAACGCCGCGCTGCCGATCCTTGCCGCCACCTTGCTTGCCGATGAACCAGTACGGGTGGGCAATGTACCTCACTTGCGCGATATTACTACCACTATGGAATTGCTGGGCCGCATGGGAGCGCATTTGGTAGTCGGCGAACGGCTGATTATCGAGGTTGACCCGCGCACCATTGTGGATTTTCGCGCCCCCTATGAGCTGGTCAAGACCATGCGTGCCTCGATCCTGGTACTCGGGCCATTGCTAGCTCGTTATGGGCAGGCGGTGGTATCGCTGCCGGGAGGATGCGCGATTGGCTCGCGGCCGGTCAATTTGCACTTGAGCGGCTTGTCTGCCATGGGAGCCGAGATCAGCGTTGAAGCGGGTTATATCCATGCTTCGGCATCACGTCTCAAAGGCGCGCATTTATTCATGGATTTGGTGACAGTGACCGGTACTGAAAACCTCATGATGGCCGCGACCCTGGCCGACGGTGTCACGGTGATCGAAAATGCCGCCCGCGAACCGGAAGTGGTTGATCTGGCTCAATGTCTCAATCAAATGGGCGCACGCATCCGGGGTGCGGGTAGCGATACCATTACCATTGAGGGCGTAGAGCATCTGGGAGGCACCGATTACCGCGTCCTGCCCGATCGCGTCGAGGCCGGCACCTATCTCGTTGGTACTGCCATTACCCGAGGACGAGTAAAACTCAAGGATATTCGCCCGGAACTGCTGGAATCGGTCATCGTCAAACTCCGCGAGGCAGGCGCTCATATTACGTGCGGCTCGGACTGGATTGACCTTGACATGCACGGCAATAATCCGAAAGCCCTTTCCATTCATACCGCTCCTTTTCCCGGCTTTCCTACCGACATGCAGGCGCAGTTCATGGCAATGAATACGATAGCGCAAGGAGTAGGGACCATCACCGAAACGGTATTTGAAAATCGTTTCATGCATGTCGAGGAACTCCGACGCATGGGTGCCAATATTCGCCTGGAGGGAAATACCGCCATCACCACAGGCGTGGAACATCTCACCGGTGCGCCCGTCATGGCAACCGATCTTCGGGCCTCGGCGGGCCTAGTGCTGGCGGGTCTGGTAGCCAGGGGTGATACCACCGTAGAGCGCATTTATCATATTGATCGTGGTTACGAGTGCATCGAGGAAAAACTCTCGCAGCTCGGAGCAAGAATCCGGCGGGTACCTGGTTAAAAAATACCATTTTTGTTAGGAATACAAATAAATTTATTTTATTATCAATGTTATAGCGAGATTGTATCTTCAATGTTGACCATCGCCCTGTCCAAAGGCCGCATTCTTCAGGAAACCCTGCCATTACTCGCAGCGATTGGCATCGTTCCCAATGAGGACCCAGAACGCTCGCGGCGGCTGATTTTGGACACTAACAAGGCAGATGTTCATTTGGTGGTGATTCGCGCCGCCGATGTCCCAACTTATGTGGAATATGGCGCCGCCGATCTTGGCGTTGCGGGCAAAGATGTCCTCATGGAGCATAACGGCAATGGTCTCTATGAACCCCTGGATCTGAAAATCGCCCACTGCCGTCTGATGGTAGCTGGCTTACCCGGCATCCAGAAGCAGGGCACTCGATTGCGCGTCGCCACCAAATATCCCGCCATTACCCGTGCCTGGTATGCTGCACGCGGCGAACAGGTAGAGGTAATCAAACTTTATGGTTCAATGGAATTGGCACCCTTGGTTGGGCTGGCAGATTGCATCGTGGACCTGGTAGACACCGGAAACACCTTGCGCGCCAATGGCCTCGTTCCCATTGAGCACATCGCCGACATTAGCGCGCGCCTGGTTGTCAATAAAGCTGCCATGAAAATGAAACACGCTGCGGTCGCGGCATTGGTCGCCGCGCTGGACGTAGTGTTATCGCCGAATACGCTGCATTGCAACCTTGGCGAGGGGAGCCATACCGCAAGGTGTGCGTCACTTGGGCTGCTTACCGGCTGACCGCCGGGAAAGATCGGCATTTTATCAACGGTTGCAAAACCGTCTCCTTATCCTAACCTCGCTTTCAAGGGCGAGGTTTCTCGGAGACTCTGATGGGTCTACATCGTCCATTCAACAGTATGTTGTGGCTAATTAGTTACCTTGTGGCTACTCCCGCGCTGGCGTTACCCTCCGACCGCCAGCAGCCAATCTCCATTGAAGCTGATCGGGCTGATATGGACGATCACAAGGGTATTAGTATCTACCGGGGTAAGGTCACGTTGGTTCAAGGCAGCATGATGCTGAAGTGCGATGTCCTCACCACTCACCATGCTCATGAAACGCGTGCGCTGGTCAAAGCGATAGCTGAGGGCGGTCCGGCGAGTTTTCGACAGCGTCCAGCACCCGATAAGGAAGAGATCGTTGCCACCGCGCCGCGTATGGAATATCTCGTTGATAAGCAGCTTGTGTATTTGCTGGAAAAGGCTGAAATAACCCAGGGCCGGAATGTCTTCCGTGGCAAGCGGATTGAATACAACATCAATGATAATCAAGTCCACGCCGAAAGCGGACCCGCGCCAGGAGAACGAGTTCGGGTCACACTCTTTCCCCAGGAGAAGACAAAAGCCAGCCCGACACCAAAAACTTCTCCTCATTCTGGGGAAAATCCGTGAGCGTCCTCGTTGCTAATTCGCTGGCCAAACGTTATCGAGCACGTTGGGTGGTGGATGATGTCTCGCTACACGTGGAAAGTGGTGAGATCGTAGGACTTCTTGGCCCTAATGGGGCGGGCAAGACTACCTGTTTTTATATGGTGGTAGGATTAGTGAGCGCCGACCGCGGACAAATTCTGCTGGATGAAAACGATCTCACGGCATTACCTATGCACGCCCGCGCCCGTCTGGGGGTTGGTTATTTGCCCCAGGAGCCTTCGGTGTTTCGCAAGCTTTCGGTGGCTGATAATGTCCTTGCCATCCTTCAGACCCGCCCTGATCTCCCAGTCGAGGAGCATCAACAACGGATGGAGGATCTCCTTCATGAATTTCATATCCGCCACTTGGCTGCCAACCTGGGGATGAGCCTGTCGGGCGGCGAACGACGGCGCCTGGAGATTGCCCGTTCGCTGGCCGCCGAGCCTCGCTTCATATTGCTGGATGAACCTTTCGCCGGAGTGGATCCGATCTCGGTATTGGATATTCAGAGTATTGTCCGTCACCTGCGTGACCGTGGGATCGGCGTGCTCATTACCGACCACAATGTACGTGAAACCCTGGGGATCTGTAGCCGCGCCTATATTGTGAATCAAGGAAAAGTAATTGCCGCTGGTACTCCTGAAACCATTCTCGAAAATCAGCAAGTGCGCGATGTCTACCTTGGGCATCATTTTAATCTATAATGTCAAACAATTCTGTGCTGAATAAATTCAGCCATATTCATTATGGTTTACGGGCTATATATGATTTAATATGATTTTATAACGTCAAAGGGATAAATTTTCTTTTTTTCATTAAAATCCAAAATACCAATCGAAAAAAGTGGCTGCACCTGTATTACGGTTAAAATGGATTTTGGTTTTTCCAGATATCCGCGCAGACGTGAACCTTGATAATAGACACCAGCAGCATATTTGTCAGCCGCGCTATAAATAGGAAAAGTGTCTCCAATATGAATATTTTGCAACGACCCTGCATTAAAATAAATATTTTCCCGCTCAACCTTTAGAACCTTTTCCATTAATGGAAAACATTTGAGCCTGGAGCCAATATCGCGTACCTGCTCCCGAATAACTTGTTCAACTGCCTGGCCAATATCTGATTTCAAAAATTCCTCGCTATCCATATGAGTTATGTTGGAAAAATAAACATTACCCTTGGCAATTTTTTCGTACATTCGTCGCTCAATCATGGCTCCTGTCAATCCATCATAAATAAAAATCTCGACGCGCAGCACACGCTCATCAATTGTATTCAAAAAATCCAATGGATTAGCGAAACTAAATTTATGAAAGTTGAAATCCTGAATGATGCCAGAAATAATGAATTGCGCATCAAGCTTTTCAGCCAAATAAATTAATGCCGTATTATCTTGAAACTCGCCTGTTTTTTGCTCAGTTGAATATTGATCGATCGGATAATTATCGAATATTTTTACTTCCTCAACATCCCGGACGATAAAATTTTGGCTTGCATGTAATTTTCTGGCCAAAATTTCTGCAAATTCATAAGGAATTCTCGGAATATCAACGGCCTGCCCTGGATAGACAAGATAAAATGTCGTCACGGCAATCTTTTTTTTATACGGGTTTATCGAACAAAGATCACCAGGAGTTTCCGTTGTTTCGGTTGATAATCCTGTTGAATTAAAGTTTGCTTGCTGCTCAGTGGTTTTTTGTTCACTGGAATTTTCCTTAGAAATGGAAGACCACTGAACGGAGTTATAACACGACGTGATGAAAAATATATTGACAAATAGTGTGACAATCTTTATTTTTGTAAACATGGTATTTTTATATAGTGATGATTTTTAATCAACAATCAAGATGGCGCATGGTACGCTAAAAACCATAATGAGTATAGCATGACCTGGTTTTTCGATTATCTTCAATTCAAACATTCAATGTATTTGTAATGAACAATTTGATTCTCCTTGTCTTGTGTTTTCTCGCAGGCATTCTTCTGCGCCATGCAGGACGTTTACCCGATAGATCACCAGCGGCTTTTAATGGCTTCATCATTCATATTTCTTTGCCGGCATTAACTATATTATATATACACAATCTGCAATGGGATCCCAGTTATGGACTAGCAATGAGCATGGCTTGGCTACATTTTGCCCTGGCCGTGGGAATATTTTGGCTTGTGGGTCGGCTATTCAACCTGCCGCGCGATACCGTTGGTGCCTTAATGATTACCGGAGGATTGGGCAACACTTCATTTTTCGGTCTACCAATGATCGAAACCTTTTATGGAAAGGAAGGCATGGCTACGGGTATCATTGTCGATCAATTGGGATCATTTTTTGTGGTTTCAACGCTTGGCATTATTACCGCAAACTTATATTCAACCGGAGCAACTACGGCAAAGGTAATTTTCTACAAGATAATCAGATTTCCACCATTGATTGCCTTATTAGCGGCACTGGCATTACTTCCCGTTGATTACCCTGACTGGATGGTCGTAGTCCTGAAACGACTCAGTGATACTTTAGCACCGCTGGCGTTGGTTTCTGTTGGCTATCAATTACGTTTGAAGCATGTAACAAGTAATGGTCGCAATCTGGCAATTGGTTTGACGTTCAAACTGTTGCTTGCGCCACTGCTATTTTATTTATGGTACGTACAAATTTTGGAAGCAAGTGGGCCGGTAATTCAAGTTACTTTGTTTGAATCCGCCATGCCACCCATGATTACCGCAGCGATTCTTGCAGTGGAACATGATCTTAATCCACCGTTGGCTAATTTAATGGTGGCGATGGGATTAGTGTTCGCGTTTTTTACCTTGCCCGGATGGTGGTGGGTAATGCTGCAAGTTTAATTAATCTCTGATCGCCGAGTCCAGAATTAAGGAAGCATCCCTGGTATCTATTACACCACCTGCGCGGATTTCATGACAAAATTTCGTCGTAACGCGAAAAAAGTTGACCAATTTCAGACCTGCTTTCAAAAGTATAGCTCTTTTGGGCGGAGTAGTTGACAATTATATAATATTAACAATCATTATGAGAGTTGAATTATGACTTTTCCAAATATGAGATTGTCTCATCGTTTTGGCCTTCTTGTCATCTTGGTAACGATAAGCTTTGCTATGTATGGTTTTTGGTCCTTCAATACCTTAAACAATCTCAAGCTAAATGGTCCCCTTTATCATCGAATCATTCAAAGCAAAAATTTAATTGCAGATATTTTGCCGCCTTCTCAATATATTATTGAATCCTACCTAATTGCCCTTCAGATCAAGGATGCTTCTCCACAGGAACAGGTGGCGCTGACCAATCGCATGAAGGCTCTCAAGCAAGAATACGATACACGTCACGAATTTTGGAAACAGACGGAATTGAATCAAGAATTGCAAAAAATATTTTTGCTGGATGCACATCAACCCGTAGGTGATTTTTATAAAATTGCCTTTGAAAAATATATCCCTGAATTAAATCGCGGTGATATGGTAGCCGCGCGTGACAGCTTGAAAAATATGGAATCGCTCTATGCGACGCATCGTGATCGTATCGAAAAAGTAGTAACTGCTGCTAATCAACTTAGCATGGTGGATGAATCAAAATCCAGGGAGATGATGAACAATTCGCTATTAAATATGTTGTTGATATTAATTGCTTCCATGGCGGTTGTTTTATGGATGGTCTACCTTCTTTTTCAAGCGATCATTCGTCCGCTTACTCAGGCTCGCGCTATTGCCAGTAAAATCGCAGTAGGTGATATGAGTAGTGTCATTATCATTGAACACCAGGATGAAATCGGTGAAATGCTTGGAGAATTTGCCATCATGCGGGATGCATTGAACAGGTTTGTTTCCGCGCAGGCGATGATGCTTAAAAAACATAATGAAGGCTGGATCAGTGAACGCATTGATGCTTCAAAGTTTTCTGGGGTCTATGGAAAGATCGCCAATGATTTGAACGAACTGATTAGCTCGCATGTTGAAATAACAAAGAATATTGTCACTATTATTGCGCAATATGCCAAGGGTGATTTTTCACATGATCTACAAACTCTTCCTGGAGAACAAGAAAAAATAACCACCGCGCTGGCTGATGTCAAAAAGTCATTAGTTGCCATTAGCGATGAAATAAAAAATTTGGTGATGGCAGGCGCGAATGGAGATTTCAGTAAACGTGGTGGCGTGGAAAATTTTGATTTCATGTTTCGTGATATGTTGCACGATTTGAATAAACTGACGGAAACCTGCGAAATCGGATTCAACGATGTGACTCGGGTCGCTGAAGCTTTGGCGCGCGCAGATCTAACTCAAACCATTAGCAACGATCATCCAGGTATGTTTGGAGAAGCCAAAGACGCAATTAGGGCCTGTTAACACTAAAATAGGAATAAAAACATGATATTAACCGCGATA
>CAUYTW010000041.1 GCA_963575715.1 Gammaproteobacteria bacterium
TACCGAGGAAGTCTTCGCAAATTATGCGTAATCATTTTATAGTGGCTTTGCTATAACAGGAGGACGGCGCTTCCTCCACATGGCTCAAGCCAGGGGTTTCCGCGCCGGAAATGCTGGATGAACTTTTGGGAATCGCTCGCCAGTCGCTTATTCAGATTGGTCTTTGGTTGGTACTTAGCCTTAGCCATTGGCGTGACCGCCGCGCAATTGGCTGTGGAATATGTCGCGATCAACCGCACGATCGCCAGCGACCTGAATTCGCTAGGACAATCCTTCGGGCACAGCGTAGCCGAAGCCTTGTGGGCATTCGACCGTCCGCTCTTGGGGTCGATGGTTCATGGTATCGCCCAAGTGACTATCGTCACCGGCGTTAGCGTGGAAGCCGACCACGACAACATCACCATGACCACGGGGCAAATTCCTCCCCCTGATAATTCGGACAGGTTGGGCCTCTTTTCCCGTTATCAATACAGCATAATACCGTTGGAATTGACCCTGCCCCAGGGCACCGAGTCATTAGGGCGGCTGACGATTTATTCCGATCGCCAGGTTGCCCTTGACCGGATTAAGGATAGCTTCTCGGTTATCCTGATTAATTCCCTGATCAAAACCGCCGGCTTGTGGGTAATTTTCTATCTGGTCATCCACAAGGGACTATCGCATCCGCTGAACCAACTCACTAAAGCCATATCGCATTTGGATTTCGCCGATGATCAGAATCCGGTATTCCTGAATTATGGCCACCCCGATGAATTAGGCCAGTTGATAGTCGCCATGCATCGGATGCAAGAACGCCTAGCGGTGGCGCATAGGGCACTTGAGCAGTCGAATCGGGATCTGGAAATTAAAGTCGCGGATCGCACCCGTGAATTGGAAGCCTCCGAGGCCGAACAAAAACGGATCGCCCAGCATTACCGTACCCTGACCGAGACCATGAAAGACGTGGTCTGGGTCCTAGATACCGAGACCCTTTATTTCACCTATCTCAGCCCGTCGGTGCTGTGGCTGCGCGGATATAGCGCCGCAGAGATCATGGCGGTACCGCTTTATCATGCCCTAACGCCCGAGGATGCAAGTTTTCGGATTAATCGGATGCGGGCAAACGTTGACGCCTTCGTCACTGGACGCGAACCGCCTGATCGGTTTTACATTGAGGAAGTTGAACAGCCTTGCAAGGACGGTCGGTTCGTCTGGACTGAGGTGATCATGAATTATTACCGAGACGAAGACACCGGGCATGTTTGTCTCAAGGGGGTGACCCGCGACATCACGCAGCGCAAGGCCCAGGAGCGGGCGTTACAAGAAGCGAAAACGCTGGCGGAAACCGCCAACCGCGCTAAGTCAGAATTCCTGGCCAATATGAGCCATGAAATTCGCACACCGATGAACGCTATCATCGGGTTGTCCAGTCTGGCGCTAGATCTCAACTTGCCCCCGAAACTCCACGATTATCTGAACAAAATCAGTATTTCGGCCAAGGCGCTGCTCTCGATCCTCAATGACATCCTTGACTACTCCAAGGTCGAAGCCGGGCGACTCCAACTCGAAGCCACGGCATTCGTCCTGAAAGAATTTTTGGCAAATATTGCCAATCTTTTTACGATACAAGCAGAGCAGCAAAACCTGGAACTAACGTTTGAGGTAGCACCCGAGGTACCAGAACGGCTTATTGGCGACCATTTGCGGTTGGGACAGGTGCTAACCAATTTAGTCGGTAACGCCATCAAATTCACTGCATCGGGGAAAATACGGGTTCAGGTGGAACAGGTCGATATCGCAACGGGTTTCGCAACCCTATGCTTTGCCGTTCGGGATACGGGCATCGGGATGAGCGCGGATCAGGTTAAGTGCCTATTTCAGCCTTTCACTCAGGCGGATGGCTCCATCACGCGACGATTTGGCGGTACCGGCCTGGGGTTGGCCATTAGCCAACGGCTAGTCGAGTTGATGGGCGGAAAGATTGTTGTTACTAGCACCTTGGGCCAGGGTAGCGAGTTTAGTTTTACGATTCGCCTAGCCATTCCCGAGGAAATGCCAGTCTCGCATCCCGCCACGATATATGAACCCACGGCGGCGATTCGCGGTGCCCGTATCCTGTTGGTCGACGACAACGAGATCAACCAGCAAGTAGCACGGGAAATCTTGGAACGATGGGGATTTTTTGTCATCGTGGCCGGCGACGGTGAACAGGCGCTGACGGTTTTAGAGGCGTCCGTCCCCGTCGATCTCGTGCTTATGGATGTTCAGATGCCGGTCATGGACGGCCTAGAAGCCACACGTCGGATTCGTCGCAATGAGCGGTTGCACGGTCTGCCCGTAATCGCCATGACCGCCGCCGTCTTGGCTCGGGACCAGGCGGAGTGTTTTGAATCTGGGATGAACGACCACATCGCAAAACCCATCCTCCCCGAGCAATTATTGCAGATGCTAGAGCGTTGGATCGTACCAGGACAACGTAACCCAGTTGTCCGTATGGAAGAAGAATCGCAGTTCGGCGCAGATACCTTGCCTAACCAACTGCCCGGTTTTGATCTCGATCTGGCGATTCAACGAATGAGTGGGAACCGTGATTTGCTTGTGAATCTACTGAGACAATTTGGTAAGCAATTCGCCACGGCCAGCGAAACCATCATGGGGTTGATCGCCCAAAATCAGCATAAGGAGGCTGCACAACAGATTCATCAAATTAAGGGAACCGCTGGGAATCTGGGCGCGATGGAACTACATCGCCACGCCGAGACGTTGGAACGGGAACTCAAGAACGGTCAGCTATCTGTCAATCAAACGGCGTTCGATCAGGCACTTGGTGTCGTACTGGCCTCTATCTCCACGCTGTCATCCTCATCTCCACCAGAATCTACTGACGTACCATACGACTGGCCACGCGCCACAGCGTTGATCAAGGAACTACGGACACTGCTTGATGAGGGCGAATTCATCCCGCTCGAACTCGTCTCGGAACTTCAGGAAGCGTTGCCAAATCCGTTGATGCGTGACGATTTAGCACGTTTTAAGGATCAGGTCGCAACCTTAGATTACTCTGCGGCAAGTGAGATCATGGCTCGCCTAATTTCATACTGTGCGAAGTCACAGTACGCTACCGTTTACCATTAATTTATGGACTAACTATCATGACTACCAAACCAGTCATCCTGATTGTCGACGATACCCCCATCAATGTTCAGGTACTGGCAGAAGCGCTCCGCGCTGATTACCGTATCCGAACCGCCACCAGTGGTCAGGGTGCCGTGGACGGCATCGCCAAACACGGCGTACCTGATTTGATTCTGCTCGACATCATGATGCCGGGGATCGATGGCTACGAAGTATGCCGCCAACTTAAAAGTAACTTGACGACCCAGAATGTTCTAATTATTTTCGTGACCGCTAAAGCCGATGCAGTGGATGAGGAATATGGCCTACGACTGGGTGCCGTGGATTACATCACCAAACCATTTTATCTACCTATCGTAACCGCACGTGTGCAAAATCAGATCAACCTCAAACTGAAAAGCGATCTGCTCGAATCCCTTGCGTTACTTGACGGTTTGACCAACCTACCCAACCGGCGCCGGTTCGACGAGGCGCTGGAAAATGAGTGGAAGCGTGCGCATCGGGCCAACTTACCACTGACATTAATCATGGCCGACATCGATTTCTTCAAGGGCTACAACGATCACCAAGGGCATCGCACGGGTGACATCTGTTTGAAGAAAGTCGCGGCATCACTGGCGGAAGCCATACATCGTCCCGCCGATCTCGTGGCCCGCTATGGCGGTGAGGAATTTGTCGCCCTGTTGCCTGAAACCGACAACGAGGGTGCCCGATTGATTGCTGAACGGTTTCGCGCTGGGGTCGAATCCTTGCGAATTCCGCACCCAGACTCCAAAGTTTCATCATGGGTTACGGTGAGTGTCGGTTTGAGCAGCACGCTCGATGGTGCGGAAACCGCCAATGACCTATTGGAGCACGCTGACAAACAGCTTTACCGCGCCAAGGCGGAGGGTAGAAATCGGGTGTGCGAATAGCCCGTTGATCAACCTATAAAATCATGAATTATCCGTCATCCGTTACGAATTCTATATGGCAATCTTCGATACTTTTGGCAATGCTGTATTTTGTTTTTGGCTATGCCAGCTTTCTAACGGCAGTATCGCATTCGATTGTCACGCCAATCTTTTTCGCGCCGGAAGGCATCGCGTTAGCCGCGAGCATTTTGATCGGTCCACGGGTCTGGCCGGGGGTCTTCATTGGCCAGTTGGCACTCGCCTTGAGCTGGCGGCTTGCCTGGGAACCCGCCCTTTGTATCTCCGCCATCAATAGTCTGGAAGCCGTCCTCGGCGTTTTCCTAATCCGACGCTGGGGCGTGAATCCTGCGCTGGTTCGCACCCGTGATCTCGCGCTACTGCTGTGCTCAATCTTTTTCGTCTTGCAGCCATTCAGCGCCACGCTGGGAATCGCCACCTTGTGGTTCCACGGGATTATCCCAAACTGGCAAGAATACCAACGTGCCTGGATCAATTGGTGGCTAAGTAACGCCATGGCGCAATCTCAACTGACGCCACTGCTACTCGTTATTTTTTTCACGCCAGATCGTCTCGGGCAATCGCTTAAAAAAATGTTTGTTCCCCTGTTATTACTTATTTCTGCCGGCTGGTTAGCATTTAGCGACATCGCTACCAATAGCCTATCGGTTGCATTAGTTATTTTCATTCCACTGCTGCTCTGGATTGCCGACCGTGGGGGAATTGCGTTGGTCTGCGTGGCCAGCAGCGTGATTACCTTGTTTGCATTGTCTATGACTGGACAAGGTATCGGGCCTTTTGTAGTGAATGGAAAACTGCTCATCCTAGATATGAATCTCTTTATCCTGGGGCTTTCCTTGCCTATGCAATTTTTCAGTATGCAGATTTATGAGCGCCAGTATGCCGAGGATCAAATTCGCGAATTATCGATATTCTCCCAAACAATACTTGATGGCGTCACTTCAAACATTTCCGTGATTGATGAGCGTGGCGAGATTATTGTTGTAAACCGTCCATGGCGCGAATTCGCCGCCGCCAACGGCGGTATTCCGCAAAAGGTCAATGAAGGTGTCAATTATTTAGCGGTTTGCGAGCAATTCGCTCGTGGAGGTGACGATGAGGCGCAAACGTTGGTCAATGGCTTGCGCGACGTGCTCGGTGGTCGTCGCGACACGTTTCAATTTGAATATCCATGCCATTTACCCACCGAGGAGCGTTGGTTTATCGCTAAAATCTTACGTCTCTCGGCGAAACCAACGCGGTTTTTAGTCTCCCACGAAAACATCACCGCGTTTAAACGCACTGTGAAGCAACTACGTGCGACCCTCGACAACACACCCAACGTCGCTATTCAGTGGTACGACCAAACCGGGCGGGTTACTTATTGGAACCGTGTATCGGAAAATCTCTTCGGTTGGCCGAGCCGTGAGGCTATTGGAAAAACCCTTGACCAGCTCATTTATACCCCCGCAGAGATGCAAGCGTATCTCGCTATGTTGCAGCGGATTCGAGAAACGGGTCGTCCCATTGGTCCCTTTGAATCGCAATTCCGACATAAGGAAGGTCGAATTGGTTGGCTTCTCTCCACCACTTTTGCTATCCCCATGGAAGGCGGCATCGGCTTTGTGTGTATGGATGTCGACATCACCGAGCGCAAATGTGCTGAAGATGAACTGAGGACATCTAAGCAATTGCTCGACAATATTATCGAATACATACCGAGCATGATTTTTCTCAAGCGGGCGTCTGATTTACGCTTCGCGTTATTTAACCGCGCTGGTGAAGAATTATTAGGAGTTGCCCGCGAAAATCTGCTCGACCACAACGATTACGATTTTTTCACGAAGGAACAAGCAGATTTCTTTACTGAAAAAGATCGGTTGGTATTGCAACAGCAAGGGGTTACCGATATCCCGGAAGAACCCATCGCTACCGCGCACGGAACCCGCATTTTACATACACGCAAAATCGCGCTGCGTGATGATCATGGTAATCCTTTATTCTTACTAGGAATTTCTGAAGATATTACCCAACATAAACAGGCCGAGGCACGCCTGAGTGAATCGCAAAAATTCAATCAATCCATCCTGCTCAATTCCCCGATTGCCATGGGTGTCTATCATGCTTCGGGGCAATGCGTCCTGGTCAACGAAGCTTATGCCCATCTGGTTGGGGCAACGCGAGAGAAATTGCTGGCGCAGGATTTCTATAAGCTTGATTCGTGGCGTAAAACCGGACTTCTGGATGATTGCCTGAAATCCTTGGCGGAGATTCGCCAGTCTCGGCGGGAAGTACGGGTCCGTAGTTCGTTTGGCCAGGATGTCTGCGCGGATTGCCTGATTCTTCCTATCGTGCTCAATAACGAACCGCATCTGCTGCTCCAATTCTTTGACCTGACGGAAATACGCAAAACGACCGAGGCGATGCGCGATGCCCAGACCAGAGCGGAGGTGGCCAATCATGCCAAGTCCGAATTTTTGGCCAATATGAGTCATGAAATACGCACACCGATGAATGCCATTATTGGGCTTTCCAGTCTGGCACTGGGTCTCGACCTGACGCCCAAGCTCCGCGATTATCTGAATAAAATCAGCGTGTCGGCCAAGGCGTTGCTATCGATTCTGAATGACATCCTTGACTATTCCAAGGTAGAGGCGGGACATCTTGAACTAGAATCTACGGCCTTTAGTCTGACGGAGGTGCTGGAAAATATCGTTAATCTTTTTAGTGTACGGGCTAATGAACAAGGTCTGGATTTAACCGTCGAAATCGCGCCCGATGTGTCGGACTGTCTTGTGGGGGATCCGCTACGACTCAGCCAAGTATTGACCAACCTGATAGGGAACGCGATCAAATTCACAGCGTCGGGGAAGGTGTGGGTTAAGGTGAAACGAATCACGGCGGAACCGGGCTTTGCAAGCCTGCGATTTACCGTCCAGGATACGGGTATCGGGATGAATGAAGACCAAATCCATCACCTGTTCCAGGCATTCACTCAAGTGGACGGATCTATCACTCGAAGATTTGGCGGCACTGGCCTTGGTTTAGCCATTAGTCAACGGTTAGTTGGGTTGATGGGAAGTAAGATTGTGGTCGCGAGTGTCCCAGGCCAAGGCAGTGAGTTCAGCTTCACGATTCGCTTGGCCATTCCCGAGGGAGTGCATGCCGCCTCGCACCCCGTCATCACCGCATCGGCGGTATATCAACCCTCGGCGGCGATTCGCGGTGCCCGCGTCTTGCTGGTAGAAGACAATGAAATCAATCAACAAGTGGCTCGCGAGATCCTGGAGCGATGGAAATTTTCCGTCGCAGTAGCCGGTGATGGCAAACAAGCATTAGCGACGCTTGAATCCGTATTTGAACCTTTCGATATTGTGCTCATGGATGTCCATATGCCCGTCATGGACGGCCTGGAGGCTACGCGCCGAATCCGCCGAGATTCTCGATTTAATTCTGTCTTGCCTGTGATCGCCATGACCGCCGCTGTCATGGCTAAGGACCAGGTCGAGTGCCTCGAAGCGGGCATGAACGATCACGTCGCCAAACCTATTCTGCCTGAGCAATTGCTAGGGGTACTGGAACGCTGGATTACTCCTGGGGAGCGTAACGTGCCAGCCCGTGAGGTAGACGAATCAACGCTCAAGACGGACATTTTGCCCGATCATCTGCCAGGTTTTGATATCGAATTGGCAACCCAACGATTGAGCGACAATCGCGAACTGTTGGGGAATCTGCTGAAACAATTTGGTAAGCAATTCGCCACGGCCAGCGAAACCATCATGGGGTTGATCGCCCAAAATCAGCATAAGGAGGCTGCACAACAGATTCATCAAATTAAGGGAACCGCTGGGAATCTGGGCGCGATGGAACTACATCGCCACGCCGAGACGTTGGAACGGGAACTCAAGAACGGTCAGCTATCTGTCAATCAAACGGCGTTCGATCAGGCACTTGGTGTCGTACTGGCCTCTATCTCCACGCTGTCATCCTCATCTCCACCAGAATCTACTGACGTACCATACGACTGGCCACGCGCCACAGCGTTGATCAAGGAACTACGGACACTGCTTGATGAGGGCGAATTCATCCCGCTCGAACTCGTCTCGGAACTTCAGGAAGCGTTGCCAAATCCGTTGATGCGTGACGATTTAGCACGTTTTAAGGATCAGGTCGCAACCTTAGATTACTCTGCGGCAAGTGAGATCATGGCTCACCTAATTTCATACTGTGCGAAGTCACAGTACGCTACCGTCTACCATTAATTTATGAACTAACTTTTTTGACTACCAAACCAGTCATCCTGATTGTCGACGATACTCCCATCGCACTTTGCGACGGAAATCAATTGAATATGTCATGGATTTAATCACTTTATAATG
>CAUYTW010000042.1 GCA_963575715.1 Gammaproteobacteria bacterium
TCTATGCAATTATCATTCAGCCCCTTGTCCCCTAACCAACGCGCAGATTAGTAATAGTAAAATTTTTTAATTATCTGGATCGACATAATACTCGGCAATCGAACGAAATTCATCTACTACACCCTGAAAAGCATCAACTAGATCAGGGTCAAAATGCGTTCCACTGCCTTCCATAATGATGTTAATCGCATCTTCAACAGGTAATTTTTCTTTATAGGGACGGTAACTAATGATGGCGTCGAAAACATCTGCAATTGCCATTAGACGCGCCGGCAAAGGAATAGCATCTCCCGCTAGGCCAGCTGGATAACCTGAACCATCCCAATGTTCGTGGTGATAGTATGCAATCTCCTTTGTTAGTTCAAGAAATGCTAATGGTGCCTCGTGTTCACCTTCTTCCAGCACTGCCTCTGGACTAAGTCGAGAATAAGCCTGCAAAGCTTTATATTCGCTATCACTACAGGCTCTACGCATCGCGTGATCGATGGCTTCGGCACCAATTCGGCTGTGCTGTTTCATTACTTCAAATTCTTCCGGGGTGAGTCGGCCAGGTTTGAGCAGAATATTATCGGGAATTCCAACTTTACCGATATCATGCAATGGAACCGCCTTGGTAATCAAATCAATAAAACGCGGCGTAAGTCGATGGGAATATTTAGGATTGCTGCGTAATTTACGGGCAAGAACAGTCACGTAGCCTTGGGTGCGGCGGATATGATTACTACTCTCGAAATCACGGGCTTCCGCCAAATTGGCCAACGCTTGAATACTTACATCTTGGATCACCTGATTTTCATGCATCCGTCTCACGATTTCTTTTTCTAAAAAACTATTCTGATCACGCAGCCAATCACGAGCTTGCTTGAGTTCCAAATGATTATGCACTCGCGCCAAGACAATCGCCGGTTTGATTGGCTTGGTGATGTAATCGACCGCACCAAGGGAAAGCCCAAGCTCTTCATCCTCACTGGCATCCAATGCCGTCACAAAAATTACCGGAATATCGCGGGTAGCCTCTTGGGTTCGTAAGCGTTCAAGCACGGTATAACCATCTAATCCCGGCATCATGACATCCAACAGAATTAGATCCGGTGGAGGAACACTCGTGGCAACCACCAAAGCGCGCACTCCAGAACTGGCAACTTTGACCCGATAATAAGGTTGCAACAACCCGCCAAGAACGGCGAGATTTTCAGGAGTATCATCAACCACGAGAATGGTGGGTTGCGTCTCGGAAGAATGAGGTTGAAAAACTTTATCCCACTGATTAGAAACGTAGTTCATTAGATCCTCGGCATGGAAACCCCTCGATCCCACAGGGTCGATGAGTTCTTGGCTTTAATGTCTGGCAAAAGAATCCCAAAAAATACTTCCATCTCAGAAGGCCGCTAACCACACTAAAAATAGATTGGCAGCAACATAACTCACAATATATATTTTCCCCGCCCATCGAGTAACATTGGAAATCTTTTTGCTGTTCCATCGTTCACGATTTATCAAAATTGTTATAGTAATTATGGCCAATATAATAAAATATAAAAATGTGATGAAGTGTAATCGATCAACCAAGGTTAACGACTCACTGCCTCCGATTACTGAATCGGCGGTGCGTAAATTAATAATTGAGGCAAAAAGTGATCCAACGATTGCGCTTAAGACGGAGCCAACTATTTGAGGAATTTTTGGAATTTGCGCAAGCAGCGGAAAACAGAACGCGGTAACCAAAAATGCCGAGTAAAGGGCAGTATGTAATTTAATAAACAGTATTTTTGATATACGTTGTATCTCCAGGTTAATAATCAATCGACTATAAATAGTTTTCGGTGGGGCGTTCGGATCACCAAAATTCGTATTATAATTACGTTGATCGTTTTTTATTTCCATGTTGGTAATTAGAAAACCATCAACAATAATATCGTTAAGGTAACCACTATTTTTAGTATCCATCAGGTATCGTAAATTCGAGATATCATCTATTGATTCTTCCATAACAATTGATAGCACATGACGATCAAATGGAAAATTAGTCATATCCCAAGAGTGACGAAAGGTTCCCTGAATTTTTTGTTGTGACCAGGTCACCGATTCACGAAGTTGCGAGCTTAGTAGGCTACTTGAAATGGATTTGGCATTCACGAATTCCATTGTCTTGAGCGGTTGCAAGCGTGGGTTACTATAATCCGCCCATATCCAAAAATCCGCCCCAAAGGTATTTACTCCAAAATTAAGATCATGTATTGATACCACATAGTTACCCACCTTCACCTGGTCAGACTCCAGGGTTAATTGGGTATCGGCCAGGATGTTGGTTGCAAAGAACAGTAAAGCCCAAAACAAGAACGAGTTTTTAAAGCAGGATCTCATCAAAAAAGCTCCGCGTCACCTTCCAATGGTACGGTATTAATGATACGTCTGTAGTCACGTTCTCGGTTGGCAAGGGTATCATTGTGCAGGGTACGTAACTCGCGCACCAATACTCGACCATTATCGGGGAAGAAGTAAACCTTACGAGGGTAGGGACCGCCTAAATCAGAAGCCGCAAGGTGAATGCGTTCCCGCTCCAGGTAATGGAGTACGAAGGCGGTATTACGCGTGCCGACATCGGTAACACCCGCCAGGACATGGCCTGCCCCGAACACCTTCGCTTCCAGGCGTGAGCGGCTCGCACCCATCTTAATCAAGTGATTGATAAGTAATTCCATCGCGTAAGAGCCGTAACGCGCCGACAGGCTTAAGACGCTGTCTGGATCCCCGCCGTGCTCGGGCAGCATGAAATGATTCATGCCACCGATACATAACGCTGGATCGCGGATACAAGCGGCGATGCAGGAACCCAGCACCGTGACCAATACCATTTCGCGCGCCGTGACATAATACTCTCCAGGCAGGATCTTGGCCGCCTGGCGATCAAACTGCCGATCAAAATAAAGGCTGGGCGCCAGGTGCTGGAGACCCTCATCCATCATTATCTCCGAGTTTTAGTGGCGATTGCCTGGGGAGTCAGGGAATAAACAGTCTGACCTATGGGTTTTACTAGGTCGGCGACATGTTGCAGGCTTTCGGCATGACCCATGAACAGCAATCCATCCGGCGCAAGCACCTGCACGAATCCTTCTACTACCTCACGCTGAGTTGGTTTATCAAAATAAATCATTACATTGCGACAAAATATCGCATCCATGGGCGTCTCTATTTCCCAGGTTTCGGCAAGTAGATTGAGCTGACGGAAGGTCACGAGGTTTTGAAGCTCAGGACGCACGCGAGCAGAGCCTTCTTGCGGGCCGACACCGCGCAAAAAAAATCGGCGCAGGCTCGTACTAGGTAAACGATTCACGGCATCCAATGGATAAATGCCTGCCTGTGCACGTTGTAGGACATCGGTATCAATGTCGGTAGCAAATAACCGTATTGGTGGGGTAATGGTATTGAATCCTTCCGCCAAGGCAATCGCCATGGAGTAAGGCTCCTCACCAGTCGAGGACGCGGCGCTCCATAGCCGCACCACGCCGCCGTGAGCTGCCTTGGCCTGGGCGTGACGGACCAGAATTGGGAAATGGTGCTCTTCTCGAAAAAAATAAGTGAGATTGGTCGTCAGTGCGTTAAGAAAGGATTGCACCTCTGTTCCACCTTTTTCTACCTGATCGAGATAGACCCGAAAAGAATTCAAATTCAACGCTCGTAGCCGACGCACCAATCGACTGTAAACCATGTCACGCTTATGGGGTCCCAGACTAATGCCCGCGAGGCGATAGGCTAGATCCCGAACTCGATTGAAATCGTTCTCGGCGAGAACGAATTGATGTAAGGAATCGGACGTTTCCGCAGCAAGGGAATTATCTCTCCCTGCGGAGGTTCGGTTACGCATCGTCACTTTCCACTCTCCCGAATTTTGAGTCAAAAAATTCATTGACCCTGCATTGCCGATCATCGGCGTGAATATATATTAATTTTTGTGTTATTTCATTATTATTTTATTTTTATCACTAGATACTGCTTTGTCTGCTAATTAGCATGGAAAATAACCAGGGTGACGTGTTGTGACGATTTAATTTCTTTCGGATATAATTTTTCACCGCTCGCGGCGATATTTTATACGTTGTCTTCAAGTAATGGATTTGAAAATAATGTTCAATGATTGTTGCGCTATCGCTAATTGGTTAGTAGTTAGTATAGCCGTGGGATTGCTGACAATGATGACGGAAGCCTTGGCAAAAAACGTGAATACCATGGCACATGACACACTGGTCATAATAGTGAACCGTGCTGCTTCTGCAGATCCAGAAGCACTGATGGAGTTAGCCAACCGTTTTGAGCGTGGATTCGAGGTCAAGGCCAATCCAGAACGTTCTCATCAAATTTATTGTCAAGCCGCACGTCTAGGTTCGATTCGAGCGCAACTGGCGTTGGCGCGCATGTATCTGGAAGGCAAAAGCGTGACTCGCAACCAAAGCCAAGCCAGCGCCTGGTTGATGCAAGCCGCGCTGGCCGGTGACCAGGTAGCCGCAGCCGCTCTCCATGCCATGGGGCCAGCTAAATTCGATATGGCACAATGTGATTCTGGCCCGCCAGTACGAGGACTACAACCCCTTCCTCCCTGTAATCCCAAGGATCGAAGCGCAATTAAAACCTGGATTCGCACCCTGGCACCAGATTACGGACTCGACCCCAACCTAGTCTTGACCATTGCGGCACTCGAATCTAACTTCAATTCTGATGCACGATCATCAAA
This sequence comes from Gammaproteobacteria bacterium, assembly GCA_963575715.1. Classification (NCBI taxonomy): domain Bacteria; kingdom Pseudomonadati; phylum Pseudomonadota; class Gammaproteobacteria; species Gammaproteobacteria bacterium. The sequence continues at coordinate 4,730 of CAUYTW010000042.1, forward strand.
AAACGCCCAAGGTATCATGCAGCTCATCCCGGAAACCGCCGCGCGTTTCGGAGTACGCGACATTACCAATCCTGTGGAAAACCTCAAGGGAGGCATGGCCTACCTGCGTTGGCTAATGTCCTACTTCAAAGGTAACGTGCGTCTTGTCGTAGCGGCTTATAACGCAGGCGAAGGTGCCGTGGACAAGCATGGTGGGATACCACCTTACACCGAAACACAGATTTATGTGGAACAAGTAGCGCGTCGCTACCCGCGACTGATGCACCCCTACCGCCCGAATGTTACAGAAAATGGCGAAAGAGCCGCTGGCTTTAGTCGTGGGATGAATCGCCTCAGTAATTTGGGTTTCTATAAACTAAAATTTTTTAAGGACTAATGACAATGTCTGGAAACACCATCGGCAAAATGTTTACCGTCACTACCTTTGGCGAAAGTCACGGGCCAGCGTTGGGTGCGATTGTGGACGGCTGTCCGCCAGGCTTGTTGCTTTCGGAGAAAGACCTGCAACAGGACTTGAATCGACGGCGTCCCGGGACTTCACGCCATACTACCCAGCGTCGTGAACCGGATCAGGTGCGAATCCTTTCTGGGGTATTCGAGGGACGCACCACGGGCACTCCCATCGGATTAGTGATCGAAAATCTGGATCAACGTTCCAGGGATTACGTTACGCTTGCCGACCGTTTCCGCCCTGGTCACGCTGACTATACCTATCAACAAAAGTATGGGATACGCGACTATCGCGGTGGAGGACGCGCCTCGGCCCGAGAGACCGCGATGCGAGTCGCTGCCGGGGCCATTGCCAAAAAATGGCTGTGGGAACGTCATGGTGTCGAGGTTCGAGGCTATCTCGCCGCGCTGGGTCCGATCCGTGCGGAGCGTTTAGTGTGGGAAACCGTGGAGGATAACCATTTTTTCTGCCCCGACCCTGACAAGGTAGCAGAAATGGAGTCCTATCTGGACGCGCTGCGTAAATCCGGTGACTCGATTGGCGCGCGAATCACGGTAGTGGCAACCGGAGTACCACCAGGATGGGGAGAACCGATCTTCGACCGTCTCGACGCGGACCTTGCTCATGCTTTGATGGGAATCAACGCTGTCAAGGGGGTTGAAATTGGCGCTGGTTTCGCAGCTGCCAATCAGCGTGGCACCGAACACCGCGACGAAATTACCCCAACAGGGTTTCTATCCAACCACGCTGGCGGCATTTTGGGCGGGATTTCCTCGGGCCAGGACATCGTGGCGAGTATTGCACTCAAGCCTACCTCTAGCTTGCGCCTGCCCGGACGAACCATCGATCGCACGGGATCGGCGGTGGAAGTAGTCACCGAAGGTCGTCATGACCCCTGCGTGGGGATTCGTGCTACTCCCATTGCAGAGGCGATGGTGGCCATCGTCCTGATGGATCACGCCCTGCGTCACCGCGCGCAAAATGCAGACGTAGTTACAGAAATCCCCATTGTTCCCGCTGCCATTTGTCAATCACCCCGCGCTAAAGGGCGGGGCTTGTGAAAACAAGGCCGAGGTTGACGAGCTTTAGTTCGAGAAATCAGACTACGTTGCAACGAAGTAAAAGACTCACCCTGGGATGCTTCCTCAGTTCCAGGGCTGCTGAAAGCGGCGGATGCAGACACGGTACGGGTAACTACGAAACGGTCTGCTGCAAATCCTGCGACTGCGCGCAGGATAAAGCTGCGTTGCAACATTGGCGAGGGGAGCCACACCGCAAGGTGTGTGTCACTTGGGCCGCGTAAGGGCTGACAGCCGGGAAAGACCGGCGTTTTTACCGAACGGTTGTAAAACCGTCCCCTTTCCTCCCCGCCCTAAAGGGCGGGGAGGAAAGGGGACATTTATGAAGCTGTTCAGTAACGCGAAGCTTCGACCAGCTCCGCGTATACTTGGTCGAGCGAAGCTTCCAGGTTATCGATCACGCACACCACATTGCCCGCGCCACATACTGATTTTTCCGTCCCGCGAACCATCCAGCCTCTGGGCGGGGTCCAGCCGCTGACCTGGGTGAACATGGAAAGCTGATCGGCGTTTCCCTGGAGCATACGCCGATAGTCACAAGCAAAATGAGCAAGTTGTGCCATCCATGGATCAGGGATCATGCCATGACCGTCGACCAACGTCCCGTCATCCCGAAAATGGCACACAGCCAATACACCATCCAGCGCCAGGATATGCCGAATCATGCCTCACCTCGTGCCACCAGAGCGGTAAAGGCCATTTCATAATTGGCAAACTGATTATGCAGAATCACTCCAAAACGACCACGCGATACCACCGACCATTCAAGACCCACGATACAGACTCCCTCAACAGGATAGAAGCCTTGCGCTCCAGTGAGTTGTTCCCAACCTCGGGCCTGCATGGCAGCGATGGCGGTATTGGCCACGCACATATGACTCAACATATCCAGAAGTGAATCGTATAATGACACCCCTGGGGCGGCGCATTGATTTCGCAGCTCGCCACGCTCGTTAAATTCAAAGGCCGCAATGGCCCCCGGTAGCTCTAATAATTGATCGAGATTGCTCATCCAAATTCGGCGTGGAAACCCCGGCTTTAGCTGTGGGGAGGAAACGCCGTCCTCCTTATTTTTGACGTTGAAGTGAAAAGTTGTCGGTTTTTCGCGGCGGCTTGCCACAAGCACCCGTAGCCATGGGGTGATTGACTTACAGCCTCCAGGTAATTAAACAGCAAAATTACAATACTTTATATACAGTCATTCGATAATGGCAAAATACTGGGCGATACCTGCTCTTCGCCATCCGCCATCATCAAGGCAAACACTTGATTGAGGGAAGCGGTCTCCTGCTCTAGGAAACAGAACTTCTGACCTACAACGCAAACCGTAAAATGACTGCCTTGGACAATCCAACCACGAATTGGCGTCAACCCGCCTTCGCCAGCGAGGGAGGTCAAAATTCCAGCCTGCATGTTGATCGCTAAACTATTGGAGCTGCACATGATGGATGCCATGCGTGCCTGTTGATGATCCAACAGGCCAGCGTGAGTGAACCGTTCACCGCGATTGCTGAACTCTCCAGCGGCAATCACGCCGGGTATCGATAACAGTTTGGTAATTAAATTCATCCAAATTCAGCGCGGAAACCTCTGGCTTTAGCCATGGAGAGGAAGCGCCGTCCTCCTGTTTTTTCTTGAAGTTAAAGTTGCCGGTCTTTCCCGGCTGTCAACCCTTAGATTTAGTATGTAGAGTGATTTACGAGAGCCTGTTTATGATATTTAATCCAAGTTGCCACCTATCCGTAATTACGAGATTTCCGCGCTAACGCCCACGGTGGAATGTGGCATCAGGGGCATAGTGGCAACTTGGGTTATTTAGCAATTTTTCCAGCATTGCCACTTTTGATCGCATTGAATAGCGTGATCTTTTTCCATCACGGTGTCAATGCCCCATTGGGCTGGACTATCCTGTATCATAAGGAAGGAGAGGATGACGATTTCGTTACTTCACCCCTAAACTCCCATGCTGCCTGATCGCAGACCCTACTTTGCCGCACTCGCCGATCCTCGACGGGAAACCAAAAACAAACTAGGGCCTGTTAACACTAAAATAGGAATAAAAACATGATATTAACCGCGATA
>CAUYTW010000043.1 GCA_963575715.1 Gammaproteobacteria bacterium
CTATGTCATTTTCTGCCCAATACCAATCTTTATCTCCAGTATAGAAGATATGTCTTAAGTTTCTAGGTATCTCATCAGCATGTTTCTTTTGCTCCTCTTTAGTCATCTCTTTATAACCAGGTACAAAGATGCTAGGAATATGACTTAACACCTTAGAAGCAGGATTCTGAACATTAGGTCTAGAACTACTCCTAAAGTTATTAAGGCACTCAAAGAAGCTAGGATGTATCTTACCGTCGTCACAGATAGCAGCCCAATATGAGGTTTTCTTTGTATCCTCATCATCTTCTTCCTCTAAAAAGTCAGTTCCTTGCTTAGTCAGAAACTTATTTGCAAACACACCAACTCTACCTAAATCTAACAAAGTCTTTACTATGCTATGTTTATGTTTTAAGTCTTCATTATCTTTATCTACTAATAGCTCCTTCTCTAAGTCAAAAGCTATAGTCGCTAGGGATTTCCCATTCGCACTAGGAGAGAATTGTTTCTTAGTGCCTGGTTTCTGTGCTTCATACCAGGCTCTAGGCTTAGCTGCTTTACCTGCTTTTGTATAGTAAGCAGGAGTTAACTTAAGTATGTCAAACAATAGCTTCTTCTTATCTGGAGAAGAGTTAGGATTGAACTCTGGAATATACTCTTTTACCTTTTCTAATAGTATACCCTTCAACTCCTCATACTTATTGACATATTTATTAGTCATGTCTTCCATAACTTCTATGTCAATAGGTATGCCAGCTAGCTCTACATCAATAAAATAGTTTGTTAAAGGAAGATAGACATTAAACCAATAGTCCCTTATTTTAGGAGGGAGCTGCAGTATTCTTTCTTTCATCCCTAAACAAGCCGTTCTATGAGAGACAGCATCACCAGCACAATACTCCCAGAATAGGTTTGGGTCTAAGAGTTTAAGCTTAGCTAACTCATGAGATTTTAACTTATGCTCCTTTAAAGCATCAGTCATATCCTTGTAATAAGGTCTGTAAGGAGTGAAGTACTTGATTCCTGTCTCAAGACCTTTAGGATGGCGAGAGTCAATAAACGCACAAGCCTTCATACCATCAAAAGATAATGTCTCTTCTAATGGATTAATACCTCTAAGAATCAATCGTTCATCATCTGATCTAATGTTCCAACCCATTCGCTCAGCTTTTGGATGCTCTAGCAAAGGTTTCATGGTTAACAATAGCTCTAGATTCTCAGTTACTCCATCCTTAGATATATCAAGAATGATAGCTTTATGAGGCTCACACGAATACTGGAAAGTATACATCACCTCATCATCAGTCATCTTAATTCCATACCATTCAGCGTCATACCCGATTTTAAATTGTTGAGTATCTATATAATGCTGTACTATCTCTGCATTTACTTTAGGGTCATCAACTACTACCCAATCAAAAGCAGTGTAATTTAATGTACCAGTTAGGTGCTTCTTAGCTAGGTCAAAGACTTCACGAAAAACAGGGCGCTTACGTGGGTCTTGAGAGATTATCATACCTGGAGAATAATTAGGTAACAGATTTCCATAAGGACTAGTTGTAATATTCCCTAAATAATCGGTTACCTTAGCATTCTCCTTCTTGATACGTTTAAACGGCTCTGCTCCTAACGTAATAATCAACTCAGGCTTAACCACACCTATTTCATAATCCAACATAGCTGCGCATTCAGTTATCTGTGCAGTAGTAGGTTTAGATGCATTACCTATACCATACTTAACCATAGTAGTTAGGTAATAGTCATTTTCTGTAAGGCCAGCTAACTCTAAAGCAGTACTAAGCTCAATACCATTAGGGCCAGCTAATAGATCGTTTTCTAATAAAGCATCTACACCAGGATAGCTAAGTATAATCATCAGCTTAGCTTCATTATCTCCTTGTGGGCCGATCCATTGCTTGTCACTCTCTCCTTTAAATGGTTGGAGAGAAGCTTCGTAGTCTACAATAGGACTAGATTCCATTGCATTTCCTCATGTTTGTATAATCTTCCTTCCTCTATTTTATAAGAGAAATGTTGTGCCACTTCTTTTCTAAACTCTAACGGTATTAAAGCCGTTCTATTCATCCCATTAGGCACAGTTCCACTAGGATATAAGTCAAACTGAACTACACTATTTGCTAATTGACTAGCTATAGTAGAATCAAAAGGTATTAGGTATATAGGTTTATCTGTTTTCCCTATAAACACTCGTTCTCCAACTGCCATCTTTAAAATCAATGGAGTAGGAGCAATCAGATATGGTAGCAGAGGACTAATGATTAATGTAAAGTACTTATCCTGAAAAGGAGCAGTAAAACAATATATCTCATTAGTAATAGGCGTCTGTAATTGTACTAGCTCTGGCATGGTAATAAGTCTGGTAATGGAGGTAATGAAGTACTAGGCATAGGATTACTAGTTGCAGGCTTGTAATCTCCTAAAGCTGTTTCTAGCCTTCCAGCAAACCTCATATATTTAAAGTCAGACCTTACCACAACACTAAAGTCAGGGCAATGTCTCACCTTCAACGAGAATATGTCACACTCAGAAGCATTAATACCATCACGGCCGATACCTAAAGCTAAGTCTGCTTTGTGTATGATCCCTTTAAACCCATCAATATCTTCTCTACTAAAGTGTCTTTTAAGTTTTCCTTTAGCTTGATGTAACACCCATAGCGCAAATTTATGACCATTGATATCCATATGAGAGAGTTCATCCATTTCAGCAGCAGCAAGTTTCTCTAACTCCCAAGACTGAATACCTTTTCTATAGTTAACAGGTTCTATAAATTGTAACTGGTCTACTACTACTACTTCAGGTACAAAGCCGTCTTTATCAAACTTCTTAAGTAGCAGCTCATATATTTGCTTTCCATTAACTGGTGTAAGTCCTTTTAACCCAAGTAGATATAAGTTATTAGTTAAACTTAGTCTATCCTTTGTATTTTCTGAACTTTTAAAAACTTCAGCTAATTGAATATTGGCGAGACCTCTATGAAGATCTGTGTAGGCTATATCAAATACTTTAGAGTAGAACCTTTGACTTATCTGTATCTCATCTTCTTCACAAGATACAAATACTGCTTTCCTACCTAAAATAGCATTATTAGCTACTATATTAACTCCAGTGACTGTTTTACCTCCACCACTGTAGCCTATAATAAGAGCAAACTCTCCATGCCCTAACCCACTAATGTAATCATCTACACAACTTATACCTGTACCTATTAAAGACCTAGCTGTTTTAAAGATAGGAGCAGCGAAAGGGTGTACACTAACTACACTATGCTCTAAGTCAGAAGCGCCAAAACTAATGGCTAATTGACTTAAGTTGGTAGCTAGTAAATCAGGTGCATCTTTATGCTCATTAATTAACTTTGTACCTCTTTTCTTTTTGAGGAAGTCTCTTAAAGTATCTTGAATATATTGAGTACTCTCTACATCTTTTTCATCATCTGTGTAGATATAGTTAAACAGTTGGTCTATTTCTTGATTTTGTAAAGAAGATATATACCCATTAGCATAACCATTATTAATATGCCTACTTAAGTTATCTGGAGAAGTCGGTACTTTAGGTATGTTCATTATACTATCAATGAACAGTTTGTATACAGTATTACCAAAAACCTCATCTAACATTACATCATCACCAGTTAGCTTATACTGCTCAGCTAGTTTTCTTACCTCTGGTTGCCTAGCTATATGTTTTATCAATAGCTCTACATAGTCATTATCACTAATCTTTATATCACTCATACCCAGTAAACAGGAATGCGAGAGGTGTCCAGTACTATACCCTCCATAAACTTAAGATTGTTAATAAAGGTCAGCAATTCTGGATTTTTCAATTGTTGACTTGCTTCATAACCATATTTCTTTATCACACTTGGAATAGGCTCTTTACTAATTAAGCACCTAAACCAAGCATCAAAATCTATGTTATGATTAAGTAGAATCTCTTCTACTGTTCTATCTCCTGTTACTGCCTGAGCTAAGTATCTTTTTTGAGTAGCCCATATGCCCTGCCAAGTATTACCTCTATGGACTATACTTCGATATTGATTTACATTATCTCTTGCGCTCTTGGAAGCCAGCATATTAGGAAAGAACTGTTCACCTTTTTCAGTTCTAACACTAGTGTAAGCTAGCTGTGCTGCAACATATATAGCAGGGTCGCATTCCATCTCTCGACATATATCAGCAGCCTTCATCACAGCTGCGTCTAATTGAGGATTAGACCTTCCTCTTTGCGCTTCTCTGTCAGTCTGCTTATAATACTGCTCTTTAATCTCTTCTGCTATAGCATCATATGCCTCGTTGCTCATGCCATTCTTCCTTTACTATAGCTTGTAATATATCTGCTGGTAAGTCATCAGGAGAAGGTACTCCATACTTACGAAGGTCTATATTAATTGCTAGTTTACCTGTTAATGTGAACTTCTCTACAAACTCTTTAGCTCTTTGTTGAGTACCATTATGATCTTCACCATCAAGCATCATTGTAATCTTAGGCCATTCCTGTATTAGCTGTAGCTGTCTATTAGAGATGCCTGATCCCCAAGTAGCTACGCCATTAGGAAATTTAAGTGCCTTTTTAACACCTTCCACTACCACTACTTCATCAAACTTCTTAGCATCATTATAGTTAAATAGATAACTGCCTTTGTCGAATAAATGATAATAGCGAATGACATCAGCTCTGTCACCATAAAAGGTGCCTGGAAGTGATCTCATTTGCCACCCTACCATCTTATCTCCAAAGAAAACGGGGAATACTAAGCGTTCAGAAGAAGTCGTATAAGGAGGTGTACATTTAAATACCTTACCTCCATCGAAAGGAACATAAAAGATGTTATAGTTATTCCAATATAAATCTAAGTCATATAAGTAGTCTTTGTGTAAAAATTTGATTGCGGGGTGATCTTCTGATAGCTGGTTGATTTGATGGTAGTAATGACATGGAAGTTCAAAAGCTCTAGGATCAACTTTCTTCTCTATAAACTTTTTGGGTTCATTAGGGTCGAAAGTAGGCATGTAATGGCCACCTAAAAGATCTTGAATATCCATCTTTCTAGCACAGATAAAGCAATTACTATATCTGCTAGTAGTTGAGACATACCGTTTGCATTTCTTTCGGTTATGCTCATCACAGGTTGGACAAGGTATTCTTATCCAACCATTACCTGTAGTTTTTACATTACCAAACCTATTTTGTAACTCAGCTATTAACTTCTCTTCATTAGTCATAGCTGCATATCTATTCTTCTTGTCTGTTCGGCTTCTTGTGCGGGTAACTTGTTATCAATATAAAACTTAGTATCATGAGGCAAGTAGAGCTTAATTGTCATGTAATTATGGCAACCATAGACATAAGCACCATACTGATCAAAGCTCTCCCTATCCCTTTCTATAGCTACATTTACCACTCCTACAACTTGATCATTTAATCGAGCTGGACCTACTTGTAAGTCAAAGTCTAATATCATAGCTTCTTTTCTGGTATAGGATTTAGCCAATCTATATCTTCTACTTTATCTACTACTTTAATTGACCAACCTTGTTTTCTATAAGTGTCCATACGAGATAAAGACATATTTTCTAAGGTAGAGTTATGCTGGTCTAATATATCTATCAGTACCATAAACTTCTTTTCATCTACACCTAACTCTTGTCTTAATCTTTCTGGAAGTGTTCTGCTGCCTCTAAGTGCTTCTTGTAGTATCTCAACTACGCTAGTACCACCTGCTCCTTGTACTACTACTCTACAATTAGGAATATCTACACCAGCCCTAAAAGCATCAGTGCCTATAAGATACTGAATCTCATTACTCTTAAATGCTTCAATTATCTCATCTTGTTGTTTATTAGATAAGGCAAAGGAACCTAATTCTTTCTTACTAGTACCTCTATGTAAGAACTTAGTTCCTCTAGGCATATGTTTGTACAAATTTACTAAATGGTCTTCTATGTGATCTACGAATACTAAAGTCTGCCAGTTATTTGGAACAGAAGCACATATACTACCTATTAGCTTATTCCTGATTTCATTATTCTTAATACCTCTAGATATCTTAGCTTCTATAGTATTAGCATCTATAAAGGCAGTTTCAGGCATCTTAACCATATAGACTTTACAAGGAACTACGGCACCTGACTCTTCACCTTCTTTATATGGAATGTAAATAAGTCTCTCTCCAAACAACCCTTTCAATAACTTATCTGCATTGTTAAATAGATTTTGATCGGTAGCTGTATATCCGAATATTCTAATAGGCTGGACTGACATTAAGGTCTCTAGTATCTTCTCACCTGTAGAGCCTTGTAACTCATCTACTAACAGCAATTGACACTTCTCTAATGCACATTTAGGCAAAGACTTAAAAGTAGTTATAGTAATATCTTCGGAAATATCATTATAACCACCCCCAACTCTACCTACATGTTTATCAGGAAATAGTTTGCAGAAAGTATTGTAAGTTTGATTAAAGACCTCTTTAAGAGGTATAGCTAGAATAGTATGCTTTAATTGATTAAATGCAGCGTAGGTAACCGCTTGCAGAGCAGACTTTCCCCAACCACCAGTACAATTGGCAATACCACTACCTTCTTTAGCTTTATATAGAAACTCCACTACAGGGTCTACTTGGTAATCTCTAAGTCCTGTGCTATTAATACCTTCCCAATTAATGTCTTTAACTGCTTGTAGGTCAGGATCATTAACTGGCGTTCTATGATCTACCACAACTACTTCGTCACCTTGTCTAGTAACTATAGAAACAATCTTATCAAAAAAACCTTGGAAGGTGATTATACCCTCTACTGGATGAGGAGAGTACAGCAACTTTTTTTCAAAGTGGTTAACCATCTTCCAAGCTTTTCTAGCAAAACTTCTATGAGTATATTGCAAGTAAGTAGTCAAATAGGGCGGTGCAGGATTAACACGCAGCGCCCCATCAACCCTAATAATCTCAATTTTCATCAGACTTCTTCAACTTTATCCCAGTAAGGTCCAATGACTCAACAAAGGTTCTCCTTCGTTTAGGATGAAAGATTACATGACCTACAAAAATACCAACCAAAACTCCAAATGCGAATTCAATCATAACTGAATAATCCTATCTACCACTGACTTCAATTGTTCTTCATGGTCAATAATTAATACCTGAGATATTACTTTGCTAGCTCGGATATCATCTATCAACTTAAAATAGGATTTTTTATTTGCTGTAGATAAGTGAGTGGTACCTTCATCTACAATCCAAAGAGGAAATGACTGTGCAAACATCTTATGCAAAGCCAGTCTAAGACAAATACCAACCATCATTTCTTGCCCACCAGATACAGAAGGCAATACTCTTTCAGTAGCGTCAAGCATTTGTATCTTAAACCCATCTATAATCTTAGCTCTATAAGGCAGACTAAACTTTTCTAGGTATTGAGATAGATAGAGTTGTACGTGTTCAGCATAGCTCTGTATTAGCTTTCTAGGGAATTTAGAGGTGTGTAGAACATTGTAAGCTGTGTCTAACTTCTTTAGATAAGTACTTCGCTTCTCATTGTATTTATGATTTTCTAATGATACAGCTATTCTATTCTCTAAAAGCTGAAGTTCATGTTCTAACTTACCTTGCTCTAGTTTAAGATTATCAAGCTCTTCTTTACGCCTAATATTCTCAACCAGCACATCTTTCATAGCTTTGAGTTCCTCTTCAATAGAGTGCTTACCATCATACTGAGCTATGTTCTTAAGTTCTTGCTGAGCAGTCTTTAACTCTGCTTTGCTTACCTTTATCTGATTAGTGGCTTCTACTATAGCTATATTAGCATTTTTATAACTAGATATAGCCTTCGCTAATTCAGTAAGCTTTCCTTTAATCTCTTCTTTTGAATCAGTAATAGCTTCAAACTTAGACAACTGTTTCTTAATGTCAATACGTCTAATATTCTGACCATCTATGAAAGATATATCAGAGCGAAGCTTCTTAACTGACTTAGAAGTGATACATAATTTAGCATTAGTAGTATAAATGTCCTTAATACTAGCTTCTTCTTTTTCTCTTAAAGTAGCTAATAGTTCAGTTACATCCTTAATCTCTTGTTTACAGGTAGGACAAACATTATAACCTTCTAGTTGAGCTAGGTTATTTATCTCAGACCTTATATGAGCTAACTCTGCATTATGCTTGGCTAACTCATCTCTAAGCCCTTGTTCATACTTAATTGCTTCATCAGCTGATTCTCTAGTAGTTGCCTGCTCTTCCTCAGACAGCATTTTAACTTCAAGCTGTTCTAAGTCATCCTCTAACTCTTGTTTAAACCCTAATAGCTGTTGTTTTGACAATAGAG
>CAUYTW010000044.1 GCA_963575715.1 Gammaproteobacteria bacterium
GCCGCGCTTCCTGTCAATCAAAATGGATAACTTCTCATAAGATCCTATAGATTAGGGCACTACCAACTTCTCCTAACGATAGGTCGCGCCGGTACACCTACAACGGTCAAACCATCCTCTATATGATTAAGCACTACAGCCCCAGCACCTACTGTAACGTCAGCACCGATATGAATACACTGAATCACTGAACTTCCGATACCTACCCAGCTTCTTTTACCCACATGAACATTTCCAGCTAGATTTACACCTGGACATATATGAACCCCTTCTTCTAATACACAGTCATGGTCTACTATCGCTCCTGTATTCACAATACATCCATAACCAATTGTGCAATCTACATTCACTATTCCTCCAGCAACTACCAGTGAACCTATCCCAATTGATACACCATGATTGATTATTGTAGATGGATGGATAATAGTGGCAATTGTAAGTCCTGCATTCTTGAATTGATGCAACCAATTTAATCGCGTTGTATTATTTCCAATGGCGACAAATACCTGATCACCAGATTGAGCGATTTTAAAAATATCATTACCACGTCCCATCACTGACCATATACTGCATGAAATTAACTTTGGCCATCTGTCATCAAAAAAAATTACATCAGACCATTTTCCTGCGGTGTAGGCGCAATCAGCTACTACTTTTCCGTGACCGCTTGCGCCAAGAATTAATAAACGATTAAACATTCTCAATCAAATTAATATTATTACCATGGAATTTTTCCATGGTTATGCTGCCTTTCTGGTTGATACACTCTCGTTTTAATACCTTTTTTACGGTCAAAAATAAAATTTTTAAATCCAACCAAAAAGATTGGTTCTTCACATACCAAATATCCAGTTTAAATTTTTCTTCCCAAGAAAGCGCATTCCTTCCGTTCACCTGTGCCCAACCAGTTATACCAGGGTATATCTCATGACGGCGCGCCTGCTCCTTTGAGTAAAGAGGTAAATACTCCATTAACAAAGGTCGTGGCCCGACTAAACTCATATCTCCTCTAAGCACATTCCATAACTCGGGCAGTTCATCTAAGCTGGAGGCCCGTAAAAATTTTCCGAATTTAGTCAATCGCTCCGCATCGGGTAGTAGGTTGCCAGTGCTGTCATGTGCGTCAATCATCGTGCGGAATTTTATTATGCGGAAGGGTGCGCCGTGTAGGCCAGGGCGGGTTTGAATGAAGAAGATGGGAGAACCCAAGTTAATACGTACTAGCACAACTAGGATAAGCAAAATCGGCCAGAGTAATAGCAAACCCGTAAACGTAGCAAACAGATCAAAAAGACGTTTCATCAGTGTCTCAGCGAAACCTCGCCCTTCAAGGCTGGGAGGAAAGGAGACGGTTTTACAACCGTTCGGTAAAAACGCCGGTCTTTCCCAGCTGTCAGCCCTTACGGGACTAATGACGTACACCTTGCGGTGTAGCTCCCCCCTCGCCAAAGTTGCAACGCAGCTTTATCCTGCCGCAGTCGCAGGACTTGCAGCAGACCGTTTCGTAGTTACCCGTACCGTGTCTGCATCCGCCGCTTTCAAAAGCTCTGGAGTTGAGGAAGCGCCCCAAGGTGAGTTCCTGCGACTGCGCGCAGGACAAGCTTTTACTTCGTTGCAACGTAGTTCGATTTCTCGAACTAGGGCTGATCAATCTCGGACTTGTTTTCACAAGCCCCGTCCTTTAGGGCGGGGTGATTGACATCCATCCTAAAGAAGTCACACAGACAGCGAATCATCTTAGAGGCTGTACAAAAACTATCATCTTACGAATCAGTATCCTACTCGCATGGATACAAGTGAGAAACGATAACGAGGACTTAATCTTGTAATTGTACTTTAATAACCAACCGGCTAGTTTTTATACAGCCTCTTAGGTCGGGGTAGGACGGACTCGGTAAAAAAGATTTGGCCGGACTGCGCCTATAAAAGTGAATGGCAGTTTTTTCTACTTCGTGCGAACTAACCGAAATCTATAAAGAGCCTTTCTTTTTTATCGAACGCAAAGACATCATGTCTGCTTCATTAATTTCTCCGGCTAAACTTAATCCTTGAGGAACCGCAGTTTGTTTGTTTTCACTTAAATTGATGCGTAAACGCAGATTATTCTGGGAGTCAGCATTACGCAATGCCTCTTCCTGAGTAATTAATCCTTCCTTATAAAGCCGATAAAGGTCACCATCGAAAGTTCGCATCCCTTGTGGTTCTGAACGTTCCATTACCGCCTTGATGCCATCAAACTCACCACGCTTAATTAGATCGCTAATTAACGGACTGGCAAGAAGAACCTCGAAAGCGCCCATACGTCCTCCATGAATCCCAGGTATCAATCGCTGAGAAATTACTGCTTTAAGATTAAGAGATAAATCCATGAGGAGTTGGGAGCGTTTTTCTTCGGAGAAAAAATTGATGATGCGGTCGAGTGCTTGATTGGAATTATTTGAATGTAAGGTACTGATGCACAAGTGGCCGGTTTCGGCGAACGAAATCGCATGTTCCATAGTTTCGCGTTCACGGATTTCGCCAATAAGAATGACATCTGGTGCCTGGCGCAGAGTATTTTTGAGGGCATCTGCGTAACTTTCGGTATCGATGCCCACTTCACGTTGATTGACGATTGATCGGCGGTTGGGGTGAAGGAATTCTACCGGGTCTTCGATGGTAATGATGTGACCAGAACTGTTGGTGTTACGATAATCAATCAATGAAGCAAGCGACGTTGATTTGCCAGAGCCAGTAGCCCCCACCACCAGTACTAAACCCCGTTTGAGCATGATGACTTTGGTCAGGATTGCAGGCAACCCGAGGGTTTCCATCGAAGGGATGACGGTACGAATATGGCGTACAACCATTGCCACCTGATTGCGCTGTTTGAAAATATTGACCCGAAAACGCCCAGCTCCTGCCAGCGAGTAGGCAAGATTCATCTCGGGGCGGCGCTCGAAGGTTTCGATCTGATCAGGCCGCATCAGCGGGTAGGCGATGCTCCTGACCCTATCCGGAGGAAACACCGTCGGTTCGACAGGCGTCATGAGACCATCCACCTTGATACTGGGAGGGGCACCAGTAGTCAGGTAAAGATCCGATGCACTTCGTGATACCATCAATCTCAAATAGTCATCAAATTCCATTGCTTACTCAACTCATTGTTTGTCTTCCAGCTGAGAAAGACGGGCTTTTTTCTTGAAGTCCTGGTAAAGGTCCATCATCCGTCGATAATGTGTTCCAGGGAGACCGTTTCCCACAGGAGCGGAATCAAGTATGACAACTGGAACTATTTCCTTAGTGGAAGAGGTCAGCCAGATCTCATCTGCGTTATACAGATCCTCCATTGTCAACATTCCCTCGCGCGCGGGAATATTTTCGGCAATAGCTAATTCTAATACTAGGTCGCGGGTAATTCCGGGCAAAAGTAATGGTCCTTTGGACGGAGTAACCACTTTTCCATCGTGCACGACAAAAACATTGCTGACGGCACCTTCGGTTACTTGTCCATCGCGGACAAAAATGGCATCGAATGCAGCAACATCAATAGCCTGCTGGCGGAATAAAACATTGGGAAGCAAAGAAATAACCTTGAGATCGCAATGTTTCCAGCGAATATCGTCCACCAGGATCGCACTCACACCTTTCCTGCGTTTCTCCTCTGGGAGCGGTAGTAATGGAGTGGCCATCATAAATACGCTGGGAAGTACTCCTACCGGGAAGGCGTGGTCACGATTCAATCCAACCCCTCGAGTTACCTGAAGATAAACAGAGAGATCACCGCCACCATTGCGGGTCACCAGATCGATAAAGAGATCGCTCCACTGCTTACTGTTTAAGGGATTGTCACAACGAATGCTGGTTAGACTATGATTCAGACGGCGTAAATGCTCTGCAAGACGAAATGGATAACCGCCATAAACAGGTATTACCTCGTAGACGCCATCGCCAAAAAGGAATCCACGATCTAAAACTGATACTTGTGCTTGATTAACGGGAAGAAACTTACCATTGAGATAAACAATAGGTATGAATGGGATATCAAAATTGACGTGCATGAGCAGAATAGGTGATGAGTACCACGCTTGCCAAGGTGAAAATCGCTCTAAATTTAATGGAGAGGGAGGGGAAAAACTTGATCAGCCACGGCTATTCGAGTCTTTACCCCTCCTTAATTCTTAATTAAAATTACCCTAGGATAGAGATATAATCCACGCAATAATTTTATTTAAATCATCATCAGAAATCGTGGGATGTGGCGGCATTGGAATTGGACCCCAATTACCTGCGCCACCACTCTTTACCTTAGCTACCAGTTTTTCCTTGGCACCATCGACTCCCTTATATTTGGTGGCTATATCTTTATAAGAAGGACCAACGATTTTCATATCCTGTTTATGGCAAGCCACGCAGTCTTTGCCAGCCAAAAGTGCTTCACCCTCAGCAGCCATTGCCGAAATGGAAATTCCGGTAGCGATTAATCCAACTACTCCTACTACAGCTATTTTGTTGATAAGATTCATTCAGAGTCTCCGAGAAACCTCGCCCTTGAGGGCGGGGAGGAAAGAGGAAAGGAGACGGTTTTGCAACCGTCTAGTAAAAATGCCGGTCTTTCCCGGCGGTCAGCCCTTACGCAGCCAAAGTGACGAATGCCTTTCGGCTTCGCTCCTCTCGCCAAGGTTGCAACCTAGCTTTGGTTCTTGCGAACCTTGCGACAAACCGTTTCGTTATCATCCAAATTCAGCGCGGAAACCCCTGGCTTTAGCCATGGTGAGGAAGCGCCACCTCCTGTTTTTTCTTGCTGTTGAAGTTGCCAGTCTTTCCCGGCTGTCAACCCTTACGAGTCTGGTGACACACACCTTGGGGTGAGGCTCCCCTCGCCAAAGTTGCAGCGCAGCTTCAGTTCGATGTTTTGAACCTTGCGACACACCGTTTCGTCCTACTCCTAAGGTTGTCTACATCTGCCGCTTTCAATGCTTGAGGTTGCCTATCATGCTGATAGGCATGAGCAAGGCAAGTCTGGCATTTCGTTGCAACGTCGCCAGACAATAGTACGCGAAACTTTCGCGTCATGGATAACCTATAGATGGTTCATAATCATAAAAATCATACACAATGTCAAATGCTGGTAGTAGATATGTTTTTTTGACACACCCACGAATAAATTATGTAGGATTCCTGATGACACGGCGAGAACCAGAATGCTGGAAGTGAAACACCCCAACCTTGAAAGGCGCAACCGATTCAGGGGTCATATCAGGCAACTTTAGCCAGTGTCAGTGGCTCTACTACGCTCTGCAGCTTCAAGGGCCGTAGATACTTTAAGGCCGCCGAATGGTGGTTGTACATCAGACCTGAAGTCATGGCGGCCATGGCTTTTCAAACACGCACAAGATATTACGCTCGGGACTTCCCCGGGCAACCGCGTACCTCATAATTTGTTAAAGAGCACCAGAATTTTAGCACCAATGCAGCGCATCGCAAAAATCAAAAAACGATTTTGGATTAAATATTATAAATAATATACCATCCCATAAAGGGATATTCCCATTTTGACCGACAATTAAAATTAATTTAGTTTTTTTTATTCAAACATATGATTTCAAATGTTATTTTTTTATTAGATTTCTACAAAAAACTGGTTGACTCCCCATTTGGATCTTCTTTATACTGTTATGGTATTATTACATTATATCAATCACACCCTCGAACCTACGGGGTCGATGGTATTTTTTGTTGAACTTGGATGAGTTATACTTCAGTCCTTTTGGGAAAAGGAAGGTGGCGTCTTTTATTTTTTCAAGTCGTCATTATTTCTTTTATTGGATGTTTGGTAGCGATAAATTATGGGTATTATTCTGCACTCTCCATTCTTTATGGTGGATTTATTTCCATGCTGGTAGCATGGTTGTTAGTTTGGCGATTACAAAAAATGAATGCCTCCACTAAAGTAATGACAGGTTTTGGAGTAATGCATATTTATATAGGAATGGTTGAGCGTTTTTTGTTGGTTGCGTTGGGGATGGGTGTAGGCATGGGTTGGTTACATCTTCCACCATTTTTAATAATTGTAGGATTTGCCGCTGCGCAGCTAGCGTATGTTTTTAATTGAGATAATCATTCAACCGTTCATTCACGGTTGCAGGCATTAAATATTTTCCGGCATTTGAATTTTTTGGAGTTGGACTGTGATACATGTTTCTGATGCACCTGCCACTGCCAATCCTACTTCTTATATTCAGCATCATCTCAATAATCTTCAAGTCGGAGATGGTTTTCTGACTCTTAACCTTGATACGTTAATTGTTGGTATGTTATTAGCCGGATTGCTAATCTGGGTTGCATACAAGGTAGGTAAAAATCCTGCTCACGATGTTCCCGATGGATTACAAAATTTTGTTGAAATGATCGTGGAGTTTGTGGAAACTCAAATTCGTGATACCTTTCTTAGCCATCCCAGTCCATTGGTAGGACCACTATCATTCAGTATTTTTGCTTGGGTATTTTTGATGAATTCGATGGATTTTTTTCCGGTGGATCTCATTCCAAAACTAGCGGATTGGTTGGGGATTGAGCATTTTAAAGCAGTACCTACTACTGATCCCTATACGACCTTCGGACTGTCATTTTCAGTATTTTTATTGACCCTTTTTTATAATATTAAAATAAAAGGTGTTGGTAATTATTTCAAGAATTATTTATTTCATCCATTTGGAAAATGGTTTATTCCTTTCAATATATTCATGACCATTGTGGAAGAAATAGCAAAACCTCTTGCGTTAGCACTGCGCCTGTTTGGTAACATGTTTGCAGGTGAATTGGTATTTTTGCTTATCGCACTTTTACCTTGGTGGGCATTATGGATTCCTGGATCTGTATGGGCCATTTTCCATATTTTGGTCGTGACCCTTCAAGCATTTATATTCATGATGTTAACAATCATGTATCTAAATATGGCTCATGATGAATCGCATTGAATTATCTTAAAGTATTACAAATACTATACTAATACCTTAATACGGTTACGACTAATACCTTAATACGGTTACGGAATAATGATCCATGAATCTTGTCCGTTTACACTGTGAAGGTAGTGATAATTTTTTAGGAGCTTTTTTATGAACGTTACCGCCACATTGCTCGGTCAGATGATCACTTTTTCGGTGCTCGTCATATTCATTAAAGAGTTTCTGTGGGGTCCCGTGATCCAAGCGTTGGAGGATCGCAAGAAACGTATTGCAGATGGTCTCGCGGCTGCGGAACGAGGCCATCATGAACGAGAGTTGGGACAAAAAAGGGCCATAGAAATCATTCGTGAAGCTCGACAGTCAGCTGCAGAAATGATTGAGCAAGCACAGAATAGGGCTCGTGATATTCTTGAGGATACCGAAGAAGAAGCACGTGCAGCGGCTGAACGCCTGATGCTCGCAGCACGGACGGAAATTGATCAAGAAGCGAGTCGTGCTAGGGAGCAACTACGTCATGAATTGGTTGTCCTTGCCGTCGCCGCTGCTGAACGGATTTTGCGTAAAGAAATAGATGTTAAGGAGCATGAGCAACTGCTTGCTCATTTTGCCGCCAACCTTTAATTTAAGTCGTCGTTTAAGGCATCGCCATGTCGGATAAGACCACCATTGCCCGTCCTTATGCGCGTGCTATTTTTCAACAGGCACGACGGGATGATGCTTTAGAACACTGGCTGGAAATGCTTACTCTTGCCGCTAATATCGTGAAAGACTCCATGATGTCGGAGATTCTTGACAATCCGTTGATCAGTCGGAATCAAATTGGGGAAATGATTTTTGATATGGTACAGGATCGCTTCTCGGAGGGAGGGCGTAATCTAATCCGGATATTGGCGGTCAATGATCGACTTGCCGCGTTGCCAGAGATTGTCACGCTGTTCGACCAACTCAAGGCTGAAGCCGAGAATCGGCTGGAAGCGGAAATTACTTCTGCCTATCCCATGGATCCCGCCCAGGAGCGGCTCCTTACACGGGCATTGGAAAAACGGTTTGGCCACGCTATCAATATAAAAGTCCATGTGGATCAAAATCTCATCGGTGGTGTCATCATACATATCGGTGATGTGGTGATCGACGGTTCATTGCGGGCTGGGTTGACGCAGATGGCCAACGAACTGCGTATTTAAGCCTTGAGGAACTTTTGATTATGTTACAACTCAACCCTACTGAAATCAGCGAGCTGATCCAGAAGCAGATTCAGACGTTCGACATCAAGATCGAGGCGCACACCGAGGGTAGGGTGGTAAGCCTCACCGATGGTATCGCTCGTATCCATGGCCTGGATAGTGTTATGTCAGGCGAAATGCTGGAATTTCCTCATAATACTTTTGGAATGGCGCTCAATCTTGAACGTAATTTTGTGGGCGCGGTCATCATGGGGGATTACAAGCATATCTCTGAGGGTGATCCAGTACGTTGTACAAATCGTATTCTGGAGGTACCTGTAGGACGTGCTTTGTTGGGGCGGGTAGTGAATTCATTGGGTGCTCCGATTGACGGCAAAGGGCCCATTGAAGCAGAAGGCAGCTCCACCATTGAAAAGGTAGCGCCAGGTGTGATTACCCGTAAATCAGTAACTCAACCGATGCAGACTGGAATCAAGGCTATTGATGCGATGGTTCCGGTCGGTCGCGGTCAACGAGAACTCATTATCGGTGATCGTCAAACTGGTAAGACCGCAGTCGCCATTGACGCTATCATTAATCAGCGAGATAAGAACGTTTTTTGTATTTATGTTGCTATTGGTCAAAAAGCTTCTAGCATTGCTAACGTTGTGCGCAAGTTGGAGGAGCATGACGCATTAACCCATACCATCGTGGTTGCAGCACCCGCTTCTGATTCAGCGGCATTACAATTTATTGCCCCTTATGCGGGTTGTGCCATGGGCGAATATTTTCGTGATCAAGGCGAGGATGCTCTAATTATCTATGACGATCTCACTAAGCAGGCATGGGCTTATCGTCAAGTATCCTTATTATTGCGTCGTCCCCCCGGTCGTGAAGCGTATCCTGGCGATGTTTTTTATCTGCATTCTCGTTTGCTTGAACGTGCTGCTCGTGTCAATGAAGAATACGTGGAAAATGTCACGGGTGGTCGGGTAAAAGGTAAAACCGGCTCACTGACGGCATTGCCTATTATTGAAACCCAGGCAGGTGATGTATCTGCTTTCGTGCCTACCAATGTAATTTCCATCACCGACGGTCAGATCTTCCTGGAAACTGACTTGTTCAACGCTGGGATTCGGCCTGCTATCAATGCAGGTCTTTCGGTTTCAAGAGTTGGTGGAGCAGCCCAAAGTAAGATTATCAAGAAGCTGGGCGGTGGTGTACGTCTAGATCTGGCTCAGTATCGTGAGCTGGCTGCATTTGCTCAATTTGCTTCTGACCTTGATGAATCCACGCGTCGCCAGCTTGAACGTGGCCAGCGGATTACTGAATTAATGAAACAGCCTCAGTATCATCCCATGTCTGTGGCCAACATGGCTGTATCGTTGTTTTCTGTCAGTCAGGGATTCCTGGACGATGTGCCGGTGAAAAAGGTCGTTGACTTCGAGCGTGCATTACATAGTTATATGCATCATCATCAATCCGATCTCATTACTCGCATCAATGAGAAACCTGAGTATACCGAAGAGGTGGAGAGTGGCCTACGCGCCGCTCTGACAGATTTCAAGGCCAGCCAAACCTGGTAACGGGGGTGGTAGCCCCTCTTAAAAGGGGTTATTCCGAGGTCATTGTGATTAATTTAGTGCAATGGCGGCGACCGAGCGAGTAGACGAGCATGTCCGGCGGAAAAAATATTCGCGATAAAATTAAGAGTATCAAAAGTACTCAAAAAATTACCCGTGCCATGGAAATGGTGGCGGCTAGTAAGATGCGTCGATTCCAGGATCGGATGGTAGCATCGCGTCCTTACGCCGATCGAATGCGTCGTGTAATAGGGCATATGGCTCATGCTAACCCTGAATACCCGCATCCCTATCTCATTCCACGCATAGATATTAAAAATTTAGGCTTTATTGTTATTACCTCTGACCGTGGGTTGTGCGGTGGCCTTAATAACAACATTCTTCGATCCGTATTGATGCGGATGCGCCAAGCTGAACGCGAGGGGCAGGGAGTACGGCTTTGTAGTATTGGAACCAAGGGTAATGTATTTTTTAAGCGTATTGGTGCAAACATCATTTCCAGTATTAGACATTTGGGTGACCCACCTCATATCGTAGATCTGATTGGTGGCGTTAAAGTCATGTTGGATGCTTATGTGAATGGTGAGATAGACCGTCTATATCTGGTCTACAATCATTTTCTCAATACTATGACTCAGACCCCGAAGGTGGAGCAGCTTTTGCCTTTGTCCCCTGACGCGGGCATTGGAGTAAGCAAGGACTCTTGGGATTATCTTTACGAGCCAGATTCTAGAGAAGTAATTGATGAATTGATGATTCGTTTTATCGAATCTTTAGTCTACCAAGGGGTAGTAGAAAATATGGCATCTGAAATGGCATCGCGCATGGTGGCCATGAAAGCAGCCTCCGATAATGCGATGACTGTTATAGGTGAACTTCAAATCGCCTATAACAAGGCACGTCAGGCTGCCATTACGCAGGAGCTTTCGGAGATTGTGGGCGGAGCTGCGGCAGTTTGATGCGGCTTTGGTAGTGCAGAAGAGCTATTAGAAATATCGTTGGGGGGCGTGAGGCTTATCCCAACCTACGACTACACAGGGGTTCTGTATGAGCGTTGGAAAGGTGGTTCAAATCATCGGCGCGGTGGTTGATGTTGAGTTTCCCCGTGCGGGGATGCCGAGAGTGCATGATGCCTTGCGAATCGAATCCATGGGCCTGACCCTGGAGGTCCAACAACAGCTCGGTGACGGCGTGGTCCGCACCATCGCTATGGGTTCCACTGATGGGCTGCGCCGCGATACAGAGGTAATCAATACCAGAAGCGGCATCTCCGTGCCGGTTGGCAAGGCAACCCTGGGGCGGATTATGGATGTTCTGGGAACTCCAGTAGATGGAAAAGGTCCAATCGGAGAAGAACAGCGCTGGACCATTCACCGTAAAGCTCCTAGTTTTGCCGATCAGGCGAGTACGGTAGAACTTTTAGAAACGGGAATCAAGGTCGTTGACCTTATTTGTCCCTTCGCCAAAGGGGGCAAGGTAGGTTTATTCGGTGGCGCAGGTGTAGGTAAAACAGTAACCTTGATGGAGCTCATTCGTAATATTGCGGTTGAACACTCTGGTTATTCGGTATTCACTGGAGTCGGTGAACGCACCCGCGAGGGTAACGATTTTTACTACGAGATGAAGGAAAGTGGGGTACTCGACAAGGTCGCCTTGGTATATGGACAGATGAACGAACCACCGGGTAATCGTTTACGGGTAGCACTTACCGGATTAACTATGGCGGAATATTTCCGCGATGAAGGACGAGACGTTCTGTTGTTCGTGGATAATATTTATCGTTATACCCTGGCGGGAACTGAAGTGTCTGCATTGCTTGGACGTATGCCTTCGGCGGTGGGTTATCAGCCAACTCTGGCCGAAGAAATGGGCGCGCTTCAAGAACGAATTACCTCTACACGTGGGGGTTCCATTACCTCTATTCAAGCAGTATATGTACCTGCCGATGATTTAACTGACCCGTCCCCGGCCACTACTTTTGCGCATTTAGATGCCACTTTAGTGCTTTCTCGCCAGATTGCCGAGCTGGGTATCTATCCAGCGGTTGATCCCTTAGATTCCACAAGCCGTCAGCTCGATCCACTCGTAGTGGGAGAGGAGCATTATCAAACCACCCGTCAGGTACAGGGTGTTTTGCAGCGTTATAAGGAACTAAAAGATATCATCGCGATCCTCGGCATGGACGAACTCTCGGAAGAAGATAAACTCACGGTATCGCGTGCTCGCAAATTGCAGCGTTTCCTGTCTCAGCCCTTCTTTGTAGCTGAGGTATTCACCGGCAGTCCCGGTAAATATGTGTCTCTTAAAGAAACTATTCGTAGCTTCAAAGGTATCGTCAATGGTGAATACGACAACCTACCCGAGCAGGCTTTCTACATGGTTGGCAGTATTGACGAGGCGGTAGAGAAGGCCAAGAAACTCTGATGAATGAGCGGGAGAAGCCAAAATGTCCATGACCGTCCATGTAGACATTGTGAGCGCCGAGTTCTTAGTTTACTCAGGCAGCGCTGCAATGGTATTCGCTCCGGCGGTAATGGGGGAAGTCGGTATTTTGCCACAGCATTCGCCTTTCTTGAGCAAACTTGTCCCCGGAGAAGTGCGGGTGCGCAATCTGAATGGCGAGGAAGATTTTTTCTATGTCTCGGGCGGTCTTCTGGAAGTTCAACCTCATGTTGTGACAATTTTAGCGGACACAGCACTGCGCGCTAAGGATCTTGATGAAGCTCGAGCCTTGGAGGCTAAGGAACGAGCTTTGCAGCTTATTAAGGATCGTAAGTCGGATATTGATTATGCCCGGATTCATGCTGAATTACTTGAGGCAATTGCTCAACTTAAAACTATTCAAAGCCTACGCAAAAAACTAAAAGGACGGATATAACTATCAAACATCAGGTTAGCTGATCATGTTTTGCGTGCGTGTTTTTCTTCATTGAAGCGAGCCTATAGATGGCAAGTGACCCAAATAATTTAAGCTATTGCGTAACGCAAATGACGCAGTGCAGTCTGCGATAAATTTTGGTTATTCACTTCATCGGTGCATTGCGATTTGGAGGAATTCTACAACGGAAATGCGGGCGCATGATGTATTGCTAATCATTCAGGAATGCCCAGAAAGTCGTCGTAGATGACGACCGATAAGCATTAGGAGCAGACTCCAATTTTTCAGATTTTATAAAATCCGAGGAAAGCTCAGTGACTCAGGTCGTCAAGGGCAAGGTGGTTTATCTGAGGTACAACATCCATGACCTGGAAGGAAATCTTTTAGATCAGTCTGAGTTTCCAATAGGATATATTCATGGAGTGTGTGGACCGTTATTGCCTAAAGTGGAACAAGCATTGGCAGGTGTCGAAGTTGGGACAACGATCAGGGTTACTTTAACTCCGGAAGAAGGTTTTGGACCGCACTTATCTGAACTTACTTTCGTTGATGATATCGGTAACGTACCTCCTGAATTGCATTATATCGGCGCTCAAGCACAAATGGAGAATGACCAAGGAGAGACTCGCACTTTTGTAGTTTCTCAGATTGCCGACGGTAAACTGACTGTCGATGGTAACCATCCTTTTGCTGGCCGCACATTGACTTATACGGTACAGGTTGTCAATGTGCGCGACGCTACTCCCGCTGAATTTGCTCGTGGTGAGCCGCTTGATATTTAATCCGTATCATGTTCGTGGCTCTTCCATTGCGTGTCAATCTTTTATACGGATGCTGTCAACCACCCCACGGCTAAAGCCGGGGGCTTGTGAAGTCAGATTCACAGGCCCGGTTGACCAGCCTGAGTCCGGGAAATCGGGCTACGTTGCAACAAAGTAAAAGACTCACCCTGGAGCGCTTCCTCAACTCCAGGCTCTGAAAGCGGCGGATGCAGACAAACTCGGGGGTAGTACGAAACGGCCTGCTGCAAGGTTCCGGAAATGGAACCGAAGCTGTGTTGCAACATTGGCGAGGGGAGCCGGGTAGCAATACCCGCGTCACCAGGCCCTTGCGGGCTGACAGCCGGGAAAGACCGGCAATTTTCACTGGACGGCTATTCCTACGAAAACCGTCCCCTTTCTTCACCATGGCTAAAGCCAGGGGTATCTCGGGGACTAATGATGAGTAACTGGAGTAACTATTTTGGAATTACCCACTGACAATAACGTCTGTGAGACTCCATCATGGGCAGTTGTCATTCTTGCGGCAGGGCAAGGAACTCGCATGTGTTCCGATCTGCCCAAGGTTCTTCATATTCTGGGAGGAAAACCATTATTGGCCCACGTCGTGGATACAGCCAGTAAATTGGATGTCACATGTATTTGCGTAGTTCATGGCCATGGTGGCGAGCAGGTACGTGCAACTTGCATGGATCTGCCGGTAGTCTGGGTAGAACAAATTCCTCAATTAGGTACCGGTCATGCTGTTGCGCAAGCTTTACCAAATCTCCAGCATAATGACGCCGTATTGATTCTTTACGGTGACGTTCCTCTTATTCAGGTTTCAACCCTGCGTACCTTGCTTGCCGCCGCTGCGCCTTCCAGAGAGACGCCAAGTGGCACGCTTGCACTACTTATCTTGGAGTTACCAAATCCCACTGGCTATGGTCGCATTCTGCGAAATGATTTGGGACAGGTAGTGGGTATTGTTGAGGAAAAAGATGCAACACCTGTGCAACGGCTGATACGTGAAGTTAATACCGGTGTTTTGGCAGTGAATAAGGCGTATTTGACAGACTGGATTAGCCGGCTCGATAACCGCAACGCTCAAGGTGAATATTATCTTACGGATATCGTCCATCTTGCTGTAACCGACGGATTACCGGTAAGCACGATTCATTCAGAAACAATAAGCGAAGTTCTAGGAGTAAATAATCGCGTTCAACTTGCTGAACTGGAACGCGCCTATCAAGCCCGCCGTGCGCGCGAGTTAATGCAGGCCGGAGTCACCCTGAGAGATCCAGCTCGTTTTGATTTGCGCGGAGATGTGGATGTAGGTCGAGACGTAGAAATCGACATAGATGTCCTACTTGAAGGACAAGTACACTTGGGAAATCGCGTACGGATTGGTCCTTATTGTTGCTTGAAAAATGCCACCATCGGCGACGACACGGAAATACGAGCCAATTCCATTATTGAAGGAGCTGTTGTAGGTTCAGGTTGTATTATTGGTCCTTTTTCACGCTTGCGCCCCGGGACCGAACTTGGCCATGGGGTACATATTGGTAATTTTGTTGAAATTAAACAGAGTAAAATAGGTGAAGGGACTAAAATTAATCATTTGAGCTATGTGGGTGACGCTATCGTAGGTCGTGCGGTCAATATTGGAGCGGGCACCATCACTTGTAATTATGATGGTGTCAACAAACACCGCACTGTGATTGGTGATCATGCTTTCATTGGTTCCGATACTTCCCTGGTCGCGCCAGTAGCGATTGGAAAAAATGCCACGATTGGCGCTGGTTCGGTAATTACCCATGATGCTCCCGCAGGAGAGCTGACCCTGACTCGCGCACCTCAAGAGACCTTTTCGGGCTGGCAGCGCCCTGGCAAGCGGGGCCAAAATTAAATCTCAATAGTTTTTAGGCTGATTTTTTTGGGGTTAACTATGTGTGGAATCGTTGGGGCCATTGCCGAGCGTGACGTTGTTGCCATCCTTCTCGAAGGTCTCAAGCGGTTGGAATATCGAGGTTACGATTCTGCGGGTATAGCAGTTCGGAATACTGTAGGTCAATTAGAGCGGACTCGAACCAACGGAAAAGTACGTGAGCTAGAAGTAAGTCTCGGTATAAATCCCCTCCATGGCAATCTTGGGATCGCCCATACCCGTTGGGCTACCCATGGGTGTCCCACCGATTACAATGCTCACCCGCATATTTCCCGAAATACTGTGGCTGTGGTTCACAATGGCATCATTGAAAACCATGAAGCCCTCCGCGTCCGTCTCCAACATCTTGGCTATGAATTTACCTCTGATACGGATACCGAAGTCATAGCACATCTCATTCATCATTATTTTTTTCTTCAATCTGATCTATGCTCTGCAGTGCGTGCTGCAACTGTTGAACTCAAGGGAGCATATGCCCTGGGGGTTATTTCGAACACCGACCCAGATCGACTGGTAGCCGCGCGGCTTGGTAGTCCATTGGTCATCGGTCTGGGCTTCGGTGAGCATTTTATTGCTTCCGATGTAGCGGCCTTATTACCGGTCACTCAGCGGTTTATTTTTTTGGATGATGGCGATGTAGCGGATCTCTCTCGCACTGGTCTCACTTTTTATGACCGTGCCGGCCATCTTGCGCATCGTCCGATTAAGGAAAGTGAATTACGTGCGGATGCCGTGGAACTAGGAAAATTCAGGCATTACATGCAAAAGGAAATCCATGAACAAAGTCGCGCCATTGCCGATACCCTGGAAGGTCGCTTGAGCGATCGCCGAATTTTGGAAAATTCTTTTGGTCCCGCGACGCAATCCATTCTCAATGAAACTAAGGCGGTGCAAATCATCGCCTGCGGTACGAGTTACCACGCTGGCATGGTGGCGCGTTATTGGCTGGAATCTATTGCTGGATTGCCATGTAGCGTGGAAGTGGCGAGTGAATTTCGCTATCGCAGTCCGGTAATTACGCCTGGCACGTTAGTAGTATGTATTTCTCAAAGTGGCGAAACCGCCGATACCCTGGCCGCTCTCCAAGAAATGAAACGTCGTGGCCAGATCCATTCACTCGCAATCTGCAATGTTCCCGAAAGTTCACTCATTCGCGCGGCTGAATTGGCGCTTATGACCCGCGCTGGTCCAGAAATTTGCGTTGCATCCACCAAAGCGTTTACTTGTCAGCTGGTTGCGCTGCTACTGTTAGTTATTGCTCTGGGGCGACGCAATGGACTGACGGAGCATCAAGAAGCAGAGCTGGTGATGGAATTAATTGCCCTACCTGCTTTGGTGGAAAATATCTTATGCTTGGATGATACCATCCGTGAATTGGCCACGCGTTTTACTAAAAAACATCACACGATATTTTTGGGGCGTGGTACTCAATATCCAGTGGCCATGGAAGGAGCGCTCAAACTTAAGGAAATTTCCTATATCCACGCCGAGGCTTATCCTGCAGGAGAACTCAAACATGGACCACTCGCATTGGTAGATGCCGAGATGCCGGTAGTTGCGGTGGCCCCCAACAATAATTTATTGGAAAAACTCAAGTCCAACCTGCGAGAAGTTCAAGCACGGGGAGGACAACTTTATGTCTTCGCTGATGCTGAGGCGGGTTTCCACCGTGGTCCGGGTATCCACGTCGTCAATATTCCCCATGTTGGTGATGTGACTGCCCCGATTGTCTATACCGTGCCTTTGCAGCTTCTGGCCTATCATGTCGCCGTGCTCAAGGGTACCGATGTAGATCAGCCACGTAATCTGGCTAAATCCGTGACTGTGGAGTAGCCCCTACTACCTAGTGGAGAGGTTTAGCGGTACCAAGGTTTCCTGCGATTCAGTATTACTTGTCGAATATTTTCTTTCATGCGCTCCGTCATTGAATGATCGCCACAATCCATCGCCGTTCCAATTTTGGCTGTCGCCTGCGTAAAGTACGCGATCCAGTTCGTTAACTGCCGCAGCGAGCGCGGCATCCAGTCGTTCCGCCAAGGCGATAAGACTGACTGGAGACTGCTCAGGCCATTGAAATTTTCCCCATGAAAGTAAAGCCGCTTTAGCGGCTTGAGGGTTATTAGCGCGACAAGCTTGTGCTATTTGTCGTTCAACTTTGCGGCGATTGATGGCAGACTCCGAAGGTGCATCACTGACATTGAAACGATGTTGCTGGTGCCACCAAGCAAGCGCGGTACTAGCCCAACCAAGAGCGAACAGGAATGCGATCAGCCATGGCCACCTGTTGGCGGTTGAATCTGGAGCAATGGAAGCGGATACCGCAGGAACAACAATAGCGGGTGAAGGGGATTGACTTGCTTCGGTAGCGGATGACGTCGTGGCTGGCAAGGGAACCGCGACGGGAGGTTGAATCGCCGCCATTCCTGGCAAAACTTCGATGGTATAAGCCGGTAGACGGGCGATCTCGGGGTGGTCGGTGGTAGTGTTCCACCAGGGAATTTCGATTGACGGCAGAATGAATCTGCCTACTTGTGTCGGAATCAAGGCCACCTTTTCCTGGCGGGTACCGGTGACACCGTTACTATCGCGGTTATCGGCGAGAGCAGGCTGGTCCGGATACTGCTTGATACCATCTGTGGTTATATCATTCATCACCGGGAGTTGCGCGGCGGTCAGCCCATCTGCAATAAGTGCGAGGGTGCGAGTCACAGGTTCGCCGACCACGAATTTGGGTACCTCCGGTGACCAATGCTGTGCCAATTGCAGGTTGCGGGCGGGTAACCATTGACCATTCACATTACCGCTCGGAATCGATTTCACGGTAAGTTCCAGGGCCGAGGAGCGTATTCGTCGCGGGCGGGCGTTTTGATTGAATGGATCCAACATAAAGAAGCTGTTTCGAGATCGACTCTGTTCGACTACGCTACCATCAAACAGGATTGGATCTATAGTGAGCTGGCCGCTCTTTTGTGGATAGAGGGCGTAACGCCGTTCGATGACCATGTAGCGTCGTCCGTCGCGGCTGGTTTGATACTCTCTGCCATCGCCAAGCCGTTCCACCACCAGGTCACTCCCCGTGCGTGGCTCGGACAGGCTGCTGCCAGGCCCTAACTCCACGGCATGAAATAAACGTGCGGTATAGACCACCTGTTGTTGCACGTAAATCTCACGATGCTCGGTACTTACCTCAAGGAATAAGTCGTTATCCTGCCTGGTGGTTACTACGGGTGGTTCGGCGGTGACCGTAATTTCAATCGGTTCACTCTGCTGTCCACCCACGACGATGGCGGGAATCCGTAATTGACCGGTTCGTTTTGGAATCAGGACAAAATGCCATAGGGATTTTTTACTGGAACGACCATTGATAATTTGTACAGAAGTTCCCTGGCTACGGTTACGAATATCAAAATCAGTGCTTAATGCCGAAAGATCAGGTTCATCATCCACGCCGTTATCTATTTCCAGCGTTAAAGTGAAACTCTCATCTACCCCAACAGGATTGCGATCCACTCGCGTTTCGATACTGGCGAAGGCATGATTACTCGAAATAATCATCAACATAAATAAAATAAACCACCGACTTAAAAATGATGTCATCATCAATTTATCCTTGATCCGTGGATTTTTTGGTTTTCAACCATTCAATGATAATGGGTAGGATCGAAATCACAACGATCAAAATGATAATCATCTTCATATTATTTTTAACCCCCGGTAGATTGCCTAAATAATAACCTCCGAATAAGAATAAACCAATCCAGGCGAGAGCACCGCTAATATTAAAAAAAATGAAACGAGAATAATTCATACTACCAATTCCGGCAACAAAGGGAGCAAAGGTACGCACAATCGGAACAAAACGTGCAAGCACAATCGCCTTACCACCGTATTTTTCATAAAAGGACTCAGCGCGTTCTAGATATTCTTTGCGCAACCAGCGTGAATTTTGATAATTAAATGCTCGCGGGCCTATCCAGCGTCCGATCCAGTAATTCACTGTATCACCAACTATGGCGGCGATCAGCAGGGTTATCAATAAAATTTTGATGTTGAGCAATCCTTCCGCTGCCATAAGACCGATGGTAAAAAGTAGTGAATCTCCCGGAAGAAAGGGCATGACCACCAATCCGGTTTCAGCAAAAATAATCAAGAATAGAACCAAATAGATCCAATGGCCATGGTTGACGAGAAATTCGCGCAGATATATTTCAGCGTGGAGAATAAATTCAATGAATTCCATGTTTGCGTTTGTTAACAGGCGAATGCAGTCGATATTATCGAATCTGCATAAAATCATTGACAGTCTGTGGTAGTATGCGCGCCACAGCAGTGCCTAAACGTTCAAGCACATGATCTAAAAAATTACTGCGACGAGTATAATCTTCAATAGTATTTGTTTTGAATACCTCACGAGCTACGAATCCTGCAGAACCTAGCTCATCCACGAGTCCCAGGGATTTGGCTTGTTCGCCAGTCCAGACTAAACCGCTGAATAAATTTGGATCATCCTTAATTCGATCACCACGCCCCTGTTTGACCATAGTAATGAATTGGCCGTGAATTTCGGAGAGGACGTCTTTGAGATGGGAAACTTCATCAGGGCGTTCAGGCAAAAATGGATCTAAGAAACCCTTATGCTCGCCAGCGGTAAGTAGGCGGCGCTCAATTCCCAGTTTTCGTAACGCTTCGACGAAACCAAAGGAATCCATGCGTACCCCAATTGATCCAATGATGCTGGCTTTGTCGGCATAAATTTTTTG
Organism: Gammaproteobacteria bacterium; assembly: GCA_963575715.1. Classification (NCBI taxonomy): domain Bacteria; kingdom Pseudomonadati; phylum Pseudomonadota; class Gammaproteobacteria; species Gammaproteobacteria bacterium. The sequence continues at coordinate 20,041 of CAUYTW010000044.1, forward strand.
AGTAGCCACCGCAATGTAGTAACCCCCAGAAGCGCAAATATCACTTACCACAGCGTAGACCAGAGTACGAGGATACTTTTTTCTCAAGCGCCAGATCTCGTCATTGATATAGCCGGCTTGAACTGGGCTACCTCCAGGGCTATTTATGCGTATGATAACTCCCGCAGCATTGTCATCCTCGAAGGCCGCACGTAGCCCGGCAGTAATATCATCGGCGTTGGCGTCGGCACCATCGGAAATGATGCCATTAATTTCTACTAATGCGGTGTACTTGCCGTCATTAAAATGAAAACTTACATTATCCATCCACAAATAAATACCAAGTAAAGTAAATAAATAGATAAAAAGCAAACTTTTGAAAAAGATGCTCCAGCGTCGTGAACGACGCTGTTCATCAATAGCGGCGAATGCGAGACGATTGATCGTGTCTCGCTCCCAGTTTGGATTCACAGGAATAGTTTCTTGAGTCATCCAGCATTTACGGTGCGAAAATTCCCGGCTTCAACCATGGAAAGGAAGCGCCGTCCTCCTCTTTATTTGACGTTGGAGTGAAAATTTGAAAATACTAATGTACCGTGAGTTCCAGGGAATCTAAAGTCTGTAGAGAAGGGTCGTGAGATCTTGAGGAGTGACCGGCTGCGGCGCAAACCGTGTAAGACTCCCCCGCTAAGGGGAGTTTTACTGGCGATAATCAGGCCATTTCCTTGTACTGCCTCAATGAAGTAGGAACCGAACTTTGTTTATCATCAGATAAATGGGTCAGTTTCGGATAACGGTGATTTATCGTTTGCCCATACTGTTTACGGTATTTCTGAACCGAGCGTTTATAGCGGAGGATGTTTACCGCCGCGACGTGCTCCTCCATGAATACGCCCTTGGGCAATGGGCAGTGAATGACTTCCATGCATTTCCTGTGGCCGATGTCCACGTCCATTGGGACGCCGATTACCATCACGTCGAGCGGATGCCCCCTTTCCTCCTCCACGCCGTGGTTCGTTATGGAGAGGCTCAAGACCGGGAATTACTTCACGAGTCAACCGTGCACCAGTGAGACGTTCAATCCCGGCCAACCTTACCCAGTCTCCCGGACCAACTAGAGAAATAGCAGTTCCCATCGCTCCAGCACGCCCGGTACGGCCAATACGGTGAATATAGTCCTCTGCTACCATAGGTAGGTCGTAATTAATGACATGACTTAATGTGCGAATGTCTAGGCCACGTGAGGCGACATCAGTGGCTACCAGCAAACGCAGGCGTTGCGCTCTCATCCGTTCCATGATTCGGTTGCGGTCGCGTTGCGAGAGATCTCCATGCAGGGCTGCGGTCGCATGTCCACGCGCTGCAAGCGTCTGGGCAAGACGATCGGCGTCGCGTTTAGTGGCGGTAAAGATCAATGCCTGAGTAAGTTCTTCGCGGGCAATCCAGTGATCCAGCAAGCGTTCCTTATGGGCGAGGTCATCTGCTTGGTGAACACATTGTTCAATCGCGGCGTGACGATCAATCACCGTGCTCAATCGTGCCTCGACAGGGTTACGCAAAAGATCGGCCGCGATGGCCATGACCCGCTTTTCAAGCGTCGCGGAAAACAATAGCGTCTGACGGGTAACGGGTGTCGCAGCGGCGATGGTTCGCACTGCGTCAACGAAACCTAGATCCAACATCCGATCCGCTTCATCCAGAACTAGGATTTCTACCCGTGATAGATCAATCTTTCGATTATCCATGTGATCCATTAACCGTCCCGGAGTGGCGACCAGCAAGTCCAATGGGCGCTCTAACATGCGCAATTGCGGCGGGTAGGGAACGCCCCCAACCACCGTGGCACTGCGTAACCGTAAGAATTGTCCCAGGTTTCGGATCGATTCCGTCACCTGATTCGCCAATTCACGGGTAGGTGTGAGCACGAGCACTCGCGGTCCACGTCCGCGAGTCAATGCCGGTTGAGTGAGGCGTTGCAGGGCGGGAAGCACAAAAGCGGCGGTTTTGCCGGTGCCGGTCTGCGCTGAGGCGAGGAGATCAGAGCCGGCGAGGACAGCAGGAATCGCAGCGAGTTGGATATCGGTAGGAGCCGCGTAGTTGCATGCCTTGATGGCGCGTAGTAGCGCCTCGTTGAGGTTAAGTTGCTCAAAAGACACAAAAAAATCCCTGCCCACCTCGTTTAGGTAGCGAGACAGGCGGTAGAACAAAAAATTAAGGGCGGGACCGAATAATCAGCGCCGCTTCCTAGTGGGTCCCAGGATCCTTCCCATGGAATGGAATCGCCAACCGGAATGACACTGTTACGAAGAGGGCCAGCGAAGAACCAGTCACTTTACACATCTTGCGTTCATCGCGCCAGTCGGGATAGCGGAGAAAGCTTGCAAGCACCATAATTGAGATCTGCTTGATTCTAAAAATTTAGACATTGAAACTCACCATGGATGGTGAGCGACCGCGCTGAGGTAAGCCATTGCGTCGCCCGGCTTAGTTATTTTTCGGTATCTAAGCATTCAGGGCGGACTCCAAAATACCAATAACAACCACGTTAAGAACCTTTTCGATTATTCTGGATTGATGGGTTTTTACGCCGAAAATCTATGAATGCCAATCACATATTGATAATTGCGCCCGCCTGGATCGGAGATTTCATCATGGCCCAAAGTCTATTTCAGGTATTACGGGAACGTAATCCGAAAACGGTCATTGATATCGTCGCCCCTGCCTGGACCGTGCCATTGGCGGCGCGCATGCCTGATGTTGGCGAGGCGTTCCCGTTACTCATTCAACATGGCAAATTGGCGCTGGCGACCCGCTGGCGGCTTGGTCGGACATTGCGCGAACGGCATTATCAACAGGCGATTGTGTTGCCGCGCTCATTCAAGGCCGCCTTGGTACCCTTTGTCGCTCGGGCAACGCGACGTACCGGTTATCTGGGAGAGATGCGTTGGGGACTGCTCAACGATATCCGTTCAGGGATTGCAGAACGTACGGTGGATCGCTTCGTTGCCCTTGGCATGGAGCCTGGCGTGGTCTTGCCTGATCCATTGCCACTGCCGCGCTTGACGGCGGACAGGGATGCCGCCGTCGCAGTTCTCGCCAGACTCAGCATCGCTCCGCCAACGAAACCCGTGCTGGTACTATGCCCAGGAGCAGAATATGGACCTGCCAAGCGTTGGCCCGTCACCCATTTCGCGGCGGTCGCCCACAAGGCGACCGTCAGCGGCTGGCAAGTGTGGCTGTTCGGTTCCAATCATGACGCGACGCTCACCACCGAGATCCAGCAGCTCTCGGGAAAAGTCACTGTTGACTTCGCTGGACGCTTGTCCCTTGTGGAAGCTATCGATCTTTTATCGCTGGCCAGTGCCGTAGTCACGAATGATTCCGGCCTGATGCACATGGCAGCGGCCTTGGACCGTCCACTCGTGGCACTGTTTGGCTCTTCCGACCCGCGCCATACTCCACCATTGAGCGCGCACGCGACCATCTTGCATCGCCGCCTACCATGCTCGCCATGTCTCCGCCGCGTTTGTCCACGAAGCCATATGAAATGTCTCCAGGGATTAACACCCTGTGATGTACTTTCCGCGCTTCCACAGATACCTAGGGCTTAAACCATTTTCACGGGTTATCTGCGAGGGCCGCGAGCTGATCAGCCTGATATTCCTGGATTAATGGTTCTATCATTAGGTCAAGATTACCATCCATCAAGCCATCCAAACGGTAAAGCGTCAGGTTGACACGGTGGTCGGTGATTCGATTCTGGGGATAATTGTAGGTACGGATTTTTTCCGAGCGATCACCGCTACCCACCAACAAACGGCGGGTCGTGGACTGTTCCGATTGACGACGTTCCTGCTCGGCGCTGAGTAATTTAGCTTGCAAGACCGACATGGCGCGCGCGCGGTTCTTATGCTGCGAGCGTTCTTCTTGACATTCGACCACAATGCCACTGGGCAAGTGAGTGATGCGGATCGCTGATTCGGTTTTGTTGACATGCTGCCCACCCGCCCCGCTGGAGCGGAAGGTATCCACCTTGAGGTCGGCGGAATTGATGGATATTTCCTCAATGGCGTCCAACTCCGGCATCACCGCCACGGTGCAGGCCGAAGTATGAATTCGGCCTTGAGCCTCGGTAGCCGGGACACGCTGTACCCGGTGTGCTCCCGATTCAAATTTGAGCCGGGAATAGGCCCCCTGTCCCACGACCCTGGTAATCACCTCTTTGTAGCCGCCAGCTTCTCCGATGCTTGCGCTTAACATTTCAACTTGCCAACCCCTGCCTTCCGCGTAGCGACCATACATCCGCAACAAATCCCCAGCAAACAAGGCAGCCTCGTTGCCACCGGTTCCCGCACGAATTTCGAGGAATAAGTTGGCGTCGTCGTGGGGATCGCGTGGTAGCATCAAGAGTTGTAACTCTTTCTCCAACATGAGAATTCGTTCTTTAATGGCGACTAATTCATCTACAGCCAAAGAACGCAAATCAGGATCATCGTCCCGCAGCCATGATTGCGTCGCCTCCTGGTCGCTCCAAGCGGCGCGTAATCGTGAGTGAGTTTCCACGATTGGCTCAAGCTGGGCATACTCCATGGACAAGGCACGGAAACGTTCCAGATTGGAAATACTCTCTGGATCGGCAAGCAGGGCCGCGAGTTCCTCGCGGCGTTCGCTTAAATTATCAAGTTTATTATGAATGGAAGGGTTCACGAGGTTGGGTGCGAGTAGTTGATAGGTGGTTAGTGTTTGTAGCCGGGGTATCCAAAATAATGGCTATCATTGCCAGATCTATTGCCGGAGTTTTCCATTTTATGAAACGGCTGGCACAATGGAAGAATAACAATCCCATTGAGTGTCATGAGTTGAAAATTTCTACCTGGAATGTGAACTCTCTACGGGTACGGCTGCCTCAGGTGGTGGACTGGATCGCATTAGAGCGCCCCAACCTGCTGGCCTTGCAGGAAACCAAGCTGCCAGATTCCGCTTTTCCGGATGCGGAGTTGGTGGCACTGGGCTACCATTCAATCCATAGTGGCCAGCCTACCTATAATGGGGTAGCCTTATTGAGTCTCGCCCCGCCAACGGAAGTTCAGATCGGCATACCGGGTTGGGATGACCCCCAACGCCGTCTCTTGGCTGCCAGCTACGCAGCACCCAATTTACCGCATGGAAAGTTGCGAATAGTCAACCTCTATGCTCCCAATGGCCAGGCAGTTGGTGGTGACAAGTATGCCTATAAACTCGATTGGTTTGTCCGGCTGAACGCCTGGTTAAAAGAAGAATTAACTATTTATCCCAATATAGCGGTGATGGGTGATTACAACATTGCCCCCGAGGATCGAGACGTTCATGATCCGGTTGCCTGGAAAGGAAATATCGCAGTGAGCGCCCAAGAACGATCAGCCTTCTATGATCTGTTAGCTTTGGGGTTCACTGATGCTTTTCGGCTCTTTACTCAAAAAGCGCACAGCTTTAGTTGGTGGGATTACCGATTCCGTGCCTTTCATCGTAATCGCGGATTACGCATCGACCACATTCTGTTAAGTCACCCGCTTACTGCCTACTGCGCGAGTTGTCATATAGACAAGGGTCCACGACACTTATCACGTCCTTCGGACCACACTCCCGTGGTTGCTGAATTGTTTTGTCCTAATACCGCTATTTAACCAGCCATAACCACATTACGGCGAAACTGTATCGTGGAATTACGTATAAACGGTGTAATAGGCACTCAAGGATGCTTACTCAATTTTGGATCCTACGGTTAGCAGTTAAACCGGCATTTTAATATATTTATATCTATATCCCAGCTACCTAGTAATACCTCCCCGCCCTAAAGGGCGAGGTTTCTTCGGAGACACTGATGAAAGACAATGTTCTGGATGAAATAAATAACACCCGCGCCACCAATATCACCTGGCACGAAGGGCATGTGGGACGCGCCCACCGCGAAAATCTTCTCCAGCAACGCGGGGCGACCTTGTGGTTTACGGGTTTGTCTGGATCAGGCAAAAGCACTACCGCCTTTACTCTAGAGCATCAATTGATCGAACGCGGACACCTGGCCTACGTGCTCGATGGTGACAACATTCGTCATGGACTCAATAAAAACCTGGGCTTTTCCGCAGAGGAACGGGCAGAAAATATCCGTCGCATCGGTGAGGTGAGCAGACTTTTTGCGGATACCGGAATTATTTCGATCACCAGTTTTATCTCACCCTACCGTGCCGATCGCGCCATGGTGCGCGCCATGCACCAAGCAGATGGTTTGCCCTTCCTGGAGATCCACATGTCGACCTCAATTGAGGTGTGTGAACGACGAGATGTCAAAGGTTTATACAAGAAAGCACGCACGGGGCAGATCAAAAATTTTACCGGAATTGATGACCCCTATGAGGCACCCAAGGCTGCTGAGTTTATTATTGATTCGGCGTACATCACGCCTCCAGAGAGCGCGATGTTGATCATCGGAGAACTCGAACGGCGCGGCATCATTCCCTTGTAAAATCGTCGCGTTTCCTAATGCGCTCGCCAATCACCCCGCCCTAAAAGGAGGGGCTTGTGAAAACAAGTCCGAGATTGGCCAGCGTTTTTACCGGACGGTTGTAAAACCGTCTCCTTTCCTCCTCGCCCTGAAGGGCGAGGAGGAAAGGAGACACTGATGATTTTTCCTTGAACGACTCCATGGATGGAGGACGACCCCGAAAGCTAGGTGGGGTAGCCGAGGAGGACAGAGCGCCACGGCGTTGTAATCGGTTGTGTAGCCGTTGAATTAGCGATATTCTCAAACTTTGGCTAGGGTATGCGGTTCTGTAAAGAAGACCCGGAAGAACAAGTAAAACTCGCTGGGCACGTCGACGAAAACCAAGTCGCTACGGGCGGTAGGCCCGAACGTTATGCGCGTGGAGCGGCACAAGCCACCGAGGGTCGGCTCAATTAAGTCGAGTCGATTGCCTCGGGCCGCCAAGAAGCGCGAATTTTCCGCACTGATGATCTGACGATGGACCGAAACGAAATCAGTCACGGCGAAACTCCACGTTATTTAACTTCTATGAAGATTCCAACATGTTAACTAAGTTTTTACGCAAAATATTCGGCAGCCGTAACGATCGTGTCTTGCGTCGTATGGGTAAGGTAGTTCCGCGTATCAATGCCCTAGAACCATCGATAATGGCCCTTTCCGATTCAGAGCTACGCGCCAAAACAGATGAATTTCGTCAACGCCTCACGGCGGGCGCGTCCCTGGATGATCTCCTGCCCGAAGTTTTTACCGTAGTGCGCGAGGCAGCTCGAAGGGTACTAGATATGCGCCATTTCGACGTACAGCTCGTCGGAGGCATGGTCCTACATGAGGGACGTATCGCCGAAATGCGTACCGGTGAGGGTAAAACCCTCGTGGCGACTCTGTCGGTTTACCTCAATGCTTTGTCCGGCAATGGGGTCCATGTGGTCACAGTGAATGATTACCTGGCGCGACGCGATGCCGCCTGGATGGGACAGGTTTATCAATTTTTGGGAATGAGTGTGGGAGTCGTTGTCGCGCATCAAGATCAACAAGAAAAACGCGCTGCCTACGCCGCCGATGTCACTTACGGTACCAACAACGAATTTGGGTTTGATTATCTGCGCGATAACATGGCTTTCACTGCAGCAGACAAGATGCAGCGTCCGTTGCACTATGCCATCGTGGACGAAGTGGACTCGATTCTCATCGACGAAGCCCGCACGCCTCTCATCATTTCTGGAGCATCGGAGGAAAGTTCTGAGCTTTACGTGCGTATGAATGCCCTAGTGCCGCGCCTTATAAAGCAACAGTCTGAGGATGGCCCAGGTGATTACTCAGTGGACGAAAAGGCGCGACAAGTTTTGCTGACTGAGGATGGTCATCAACGTCTGGAGGAGTTATTGAGCACCGAAGGGCTACTGCGCGAAGGCGAAAGTCTCTATGACCCGGGGCATATTTCCCTCATGCACCATTTTTACGCTGCGCTGCGCGCCCATGTCTTGTTCCGCCGCGACGTGGATTACGTGGTGCAAAATGGTCAGGTGGTTATTGTGGATGAATTCACCGGGCGTACCATGCAGGGACGGCGCTGGTCGGATGGATTGCATCAAGCAGTAGAGGCCAAGGAAAAGGTAGCAATACAAGCAGAAAATCAAACTCTTGCTTCCATCACTTTTCAGAATTATTTCCGTCTTTACAAAAAGCTCGCCGGTATGACCGGTACAGCAGACACCGAAGCCTACGAGTTCCAACAGATTTATGGTCTTGAGGTGATTGTCATCCCTACTCACCATCCTATGATTCGTGTGGATCGTGGCGATGTGGTCTATCTCACCACTAAGGAAAAATTTGTAGCCATCATCGAGGACATCAAGGACTGTCGCGCTCGGCAACAGCCGGTCTTGGTGGGAACTACTTCCATCGAGACCTCTGAATACCTGTCCGGGCTACTCAAGCACGAAAATATTCTGCATCAGGTACTAAATGCCAAATACCACGAGCAGGAAGCGCAAATAGTGGCCCAAGCAGGCCGTCCCGGCAGCATTACGATCGCCACCAACATGGCAGGCCGGGGTACTGATATCGTGCTTGGCGGTAATTGGAAAGCCGAGATAGCGGTATTGGAAAACCCCACTCCAGAAATATTGCAAACCATTAAAACTGCCTGGCAGGAACGTCACCGACAGGTCGTAGCCGCAGGAGGATTGCATATCATTGGCACCGAGCGTCATGAATCTCGCCGCATCGACAATCAATTACGCGGACGCTCAGGACGCCAAGGTGATCCTGGGTCAAGCCGTTTTTATCTTTCCCTGCAAGACAATTTAATGCGGATTTTTGCCTCAGACCGTATCGGCGGATTAATGCAAAAACTCGGCATGGAAGAAGGCGAGGCCATTGAACACCCCTGGGTAACCAAGGCCATTGAAAACGCCCAGCGTAAAGTGGAAGCGCGCAATTTTGATATTCGCAAGCAACTTTTGGAATATGATGATGTCGCCAACGATCAACGTAAGGTAATTTACGAACAGCGCAATGAATTACTGGCCGCCGAAGATCTTGCCGAAACCGTCGGAACAATCCGTGCTGATGTGATTAACGACATCATTAATCTTTATATCCCACATAATACGCTTGAGGAACAATGGAACATTCCTGGTCTGGTTACGGCACTGGAACGGGATTGTTCTATCAACCTACCGCTCGGGGAATGGCTAGAACATGAATCGAGCCTTGACGAAACTGGATTGCGTGCCCGGATCCTCAGCGAGGTTGAAGCTGCCTATACCGCGAAGGAAACCCTCGCGGGTTCCTCGGTGATGCGTCACTTTGAAAAGGCCATTGTGATGCAGGTTTTGGATTCTTTGTGGAAAGATCACCTAGCGGCGATGGATTACCTGCGTCAAGGTATCCACCTACGTGGTTATGCCCAAAAAAATCCCAAACAAGAATACAAACGCGAAGCCTTCGAGATGTTTCAACAAATGCTGGAGCGTTTCAAACACGACGTAACCGGTATCCTTTCCCGTGTCCAAGTTCGCGCCGAAGAAGACGTGGCTGCTGTTGAAGCGCAGCGGCGGACCAACATGCAGATGAATTTCCAGCATGCTCCAGCATTACCGATGATTGGCGATGGGGAAGAAGAGAAAGAAAATGGAGGCCCCGCAGTGAATACTTCACCGGAGGCGCACGCTCCCTTTGTGCGCCAAGGTCCCAAGGTGGGACGTAATGATGCCTGCCCCTGTGGATCAGGCAAGAAATATAAACACTGCCATGGAAAACTCAGTTAAGGATGTTGAGTCCCCCCTTACTTAATGAAGGCGAAGACTCAAACGAGACTAAAGTCAACTAACAGGAAAACGGCGCTTTCTCCACCAGGCATAGAGGCTAGTGGTTTCTGCGCCGTAAATACAGGATGATTTATAAATCTTTGGCGAGAAAACCCCGCAATCGCGAAGCGTTGCGGGGATGAATCGCTGTCTTGTGTAAGTGTCCGATTTTTAATGCGATAAGCCGAGAACCGGACAAACTCGTAGATCCTCTTCGCCAATGTTGGAAAGGCTTTTTACACTGAACGCACCGACCGTTTCCGGTCTTTTAACGCACAGCGACAGAGCAGGGGACTTGAGGAGCATCCCAGGGTGTCATGACCCAACCAACGTAGTGGAGTAACATTCCACTGAGGCTAATCAACCAGTTACCCTTGCAAGTCACCCCACAAGCCCCTCGATCCCGAAGGGTCGATGGGTGATTGACTTTGTCAAGAAAAGGATGGAGCGGGTAACGAACAGGCGTATTGCCTGTTCGTACCATAAAACGATTATCCTAACGCATGTGCCGCCGCTTGAAGCGCACCGACAAAAGGATTCGCAAACAAAAACCACATACCGAACGCAAGGATGATAAATGGAAATGATTCCATCAAGCCACCAAAAATAAATGTGTTGACCATTAAAAGTGGACGCATTTCCGGTTGACGTGAAATTCCCTCCATGGTCTTCGAGCAAATCAGACCCCAACCAATCGCGGATCCAACACCAGCGGCTGCCAAAACTACGCAGACGCCAACGGCGGTATATGCATAAATCGTAGCAAGCATATCAACAGTTATCGTATTCATAAATTCTCGGCGTGGAAAACCCTCAATCTCGTAGGATCGAGGGGGAGGAAAAGCTGCCTTTGGTGTTGAAACCAACGGCTAGCCCAAAATAGATGCTGGTCTTTCCCGGCTGCCAGGCCCTTACGGGCCTAGTGATACACACCTTTCGGTGTGGCTCCCTTCGTCAAGGTTGCAACGCAGCTTTAGGTTCTTGCGAATTTTTGCAACAAACCGTTTCGTTCACCCCTGAATTGTCTGCATATGCTGCTTTCAGAGCTACGAACTGCCTGTCTGCCGACAGGCAGGAGGAAGCATTCGTAGATGAGCCTTGTACTTAGTTACAACGTAGCCACGATGTTTTGTAGCTCAGGCTGGTAAATCAGTGCTTTATTACCCCGCCATTTAAAGGAAGGTACTTGCGGCTGCACTCGAACGGTCCCTTCCCCAGCAAATACCGGAACTTTTCGCGCAATTTGGGTAAGTCTTTAAATTCTTCGTTGTTGTTTCAATCCGCATCCGACCTCATCTGCCGAATGACAAAACCATCGACAGATTGAGGTGGGTGAGTTGCCTCCCCGTAAACGAGGAGGTTACCAAAAAGGATAACGATGCTCACGCATCGTTGTCAAATTTAACTAATTCCCCTAAAGGGGAAGGTCTCAAATCAGCAAGGAAATTTGATGAGTTTTACCTCATCAGACCCTCGCTCCAGTAGGGTCGAGGAGTTCTTGACTAATATTTTTATATCCATAATAAATTTATGGATTTTTTAACATTGAAATTAAAGATGCACTCTAACTACATATATCCGTCCAGGTATATCATGTAATTATCATTTTTTGTAAAAAATTGTCATTTTACTATAAATGAATCATGATTTATTTTCTCAATCGGTATTCGAGATTACTGTCCATTTACGATTAATTTCAAGGAATAACAGTAACTGATGTTAAATTATCGTCGAGAGGAACGATAAATTTGTAATTTTGTTTCTTTGGATTGATCCAACCACCAAGTTTCCAATCCCAGCGCGTAACGCGGTGAAATATTAGGACGACCAAGTTTGTCCCAATAGGCCACTCGATAAAAATTTAGATGCCAATGGGGAATAACATAAAAACTCCACAGCAATACCCGATCTAATGATCGAGTTCGCGTCACCAGCTCTTCTCGATTTTTGGCAGCGATAATTTGTTCCACTAATTGATCAACCACTGGGTCGCGCACCCCGGAAATATTACGACTACCTTCGCGTGTAGCATATTCTGAACTCCACAGATCTCGTTGTTCATTGCCTGGTGATAATGACTGAGAAAAATGTTCGACTGTTAAATCATAATCAAAACTGTCTATGCGATTTTGATATTGTGTCGGATCCACAGTACGTATTCTTACCATGATGCCCAAACGTTCCAGATTACGCACGAAAGGTAGGACCACGCGCTCGAAATCAGAAGATGAAAGCAAAACTTCAAACTCCAGTGGTTGACCACTGGTTTCGTTAATCATTCGCTGCTCTTTTACGGACCACCCTGCCTGTTTTAGCAAAATCATTGCTAAACGCAAATTATCACGGATTTGGCCTGAGCCATCGCTTACCGGAGGTTGATATTCTCTATTAAAGACTTCCTCTGGAATTTTTCCGCGAAATGGAGTCAGTACCGTTAGCTCTGCAGGACTCGGCAAGCCACGGGCGGCTAATTCGGAGTTAGCGAAGAAACTTGTAGTGCGAGTGTAGGCACTATGAAAAAGATTTTTATTAGTCCATTGAAAATCAAAAGCATATGCTAATGCTTCACGCACACGCCGGTCGTGAAATACCGGACGACGGGTATTATAAAAAAATGCTTGCATTCCGGCAGGCTCATCATTGGAAATTTCTACTTTTTTGAGCCAACCATCACGTACCGCTGGTACGTCATAAGCATTAGCCCAATTTTTGGCAATATTCTCGACGCGCAGATCGTATTCTCCCGCCTTCAGTGCTTCCAGGGCCACCATGCTGTCGCGATAATAGTCAATTTGTATCCTGTCAAAATTGTAACGTCCCCGATTCACTGGCAGATCCTTTCCCCAATAATCAGCCACTCGTTGGTAGGTAATACTTCGTCCCGGCTCCATTTTTTCTACTTGGTAAGGACCACTACTTAAAGGTGGCTCAAGGGTAGTCTTATCGAAGTCGCGTTTTTCCCAATAAATTTTGGAGAGTATCGGCATCTGACCAAGAATTAACGGTAATTCACGATTACTTCCAGTTGCAAAGGTAAAACGTACCGTTCTAGCACCAACGGATTCAGCATTAATAATGCTGGAATAATAGTTCCGATAGAAAGGATGACCTTTGGCCTTCAGGGTTTCGAAACTCCAGATGATATCGGCCACACCAATCGGGCTGCCATCATGAAAACGGGCTTCCCGACGTAATGTATATTCCACCCAGGAACGGTCAGGTGGGGTCTCGATAGTTTCGGCCACTAATCCATATTCAGAAAAAGGTTCATCCTGGGATTGAACCGCCAGGGTATCGAATAAAAAACCGTTGCTTGCTGGGGCGATTCCCTTGAGAATGAAAGGATTGAGACTGTCGTAGGTGCCAATCGCGGCAAGATGCAAAGTGCCGCCACGCGGTGCTTCTGGATTGACATATTCAAAATGGCTGAAGTCTGAACGATATTTAAGATCGCCGTGCATGGCGAGACCATGAACAGGCGTGGCCATAATTGAGACCGGAACGACGCTAAAAAATAAAAGTGCGATGACGTAAATAAAATTCATGTATCTTTCCGAGAATTTCATAATTTAGGAAGGTTTAAAAAATTATTTTACTGAAAGTATTCAGGAATAATTGAATATCTGGGGTAAATTTCCAAGATACCGCCAAAGCTAAATATAAAAGTATCGAAGCGATGGGGCTACGGGGCGCGAATAGTTTCAAGGCGGTTCCAAATGAACTTTTTATAGATACGCCATAAAAATCGATACTGTATATCTCGTCCAGAATTAAATGGGTAAGGTATCCAAGAATGACAAACATACCTGCAACCCATGATTGAAACGATCCAATTCCTCCAAAACGATGCAGGGTAATTGTAGCCAAGAAACCAAAGAGAACGGCCATTGGGATACTATGAAAGACTCCCCGATGAACAGTAAGTGCGGTAAAAATATAAAACAAACCATAGCGTAATACAAAAAAAGCCGCTAACCACAAAAAAAATAGTTCCACCACAGAAAATCGATTACCTAAATTAAATACAAGCAGCGATGCGGCGATCAGGGACAGCAGCTCACAGCCAACTCGAAATGGCGTTGAGTTATTAGAATCCAAATCAGGGGCTAGCCCCCCAAGTATGCCCAATGCGAAATAAAAGGCGATCCCGGAGGGTGCTACCAGTCCTGACACTAAAAGACTGATCGCGCAGATACCGCTGGTCACTATCGCAACGGATAGATGGATGGGAAAAGATGCCATGGATACACTATCACCAAATTTTTAATCAAAAATGACAACAAGCGGTTCTGATGTTGTCAATCCTGCCAGTTATAATGGTCATCCCATGCTATGATGGGACTCAGATGTAACTGCTGCCGCGTTTAAACTAGCAATGCTGTAACTAGCGGATGCTGCAAGGGCGCATTGAATCCGTTGCTATGTGGCTTTTTCGGTGTCGTATAACCAACGCACCAGATTAATAAGCCATTATGATAGTCCAAAATGGTTTCCAATAACAACCAAATTAAAAATAATTCTCAACACTTTTTTATCTAAACAATGATTCTACGGTAGAGATATGCAGAAAATAATGAGTTTTAATATCAGAGTTCCCGTTGAATGGGATAAAGAAAATCAATGGAAATATAGAAAAAATCTTGTAAGTGAAATAATCAATGATTATTCCGATGGAATTGCCGGATTGCAGGAAGTAAAGCCACAACAATTTTTCGATCTGGACGAGCTTCTAGCTAAAAATTATCAACATATTGGAGAGCAACGCGACTCAGGGTATTTAGCAGAATGCAATCCAATTTATTATGATGAAGAGAAATATATCGTTCTATCTCATGGACAACAATGGATTTCAGAAACTCCTGAAGTAATGAGCAGACTGAATGGCGCTGATTATAACCGAATTGTCGTTTGGGGAGAATTTGAGAGAAAGGTAGACAAAAAAATTTTTTATCTTTTTAACGTTCATTATGACTATACCACTCCGGTAGTTATTGAAAAAAGCTCGGAAATTGTTATTAATATAATCGCAAAGGTGGCAATAAAAAAAGATTTGCCTGTTTTCCTTATTGGAGATTTCAACTGTAATGAACAAAGCAATGGCTATAAAAAACTTTTGGAAAAATATAAAAACGCCAAGTATTTAGCAAGAAAAACGCGGGGGCCAGCGAAAACATTTACCAATTGGGGATGGGGATTTGAAAATCCAGATACCATAGATCATATTTTTGTAAAAAATATCAAAAAGGTGGAATTTTTTGAAGTTTTAGACCTGTTTATTGATGGAAAATATCCATCCGATCATTTTCCTGTTGTTTGCGACGTGGAATTTTAATTTCTTGCTTATTTTTTATTTGTTAGTATACCCTTGGTTTACTCAATTTTTTCTCACGAATTTATTCAACGATGACTATCAACCTTGAACACATCCGCAACATTGCCATCATCGCCCATGTTGACCACGGTAAAACTACGTTGGTGGATAAACTACTCCAACAGTCAGGAATTTTTGGCGAGCGTGAAACACTCATCGAACGGGTCATGGACTCCAACGATTTAGAACGTGAACGCGGCATCACTATCCTTGCCAAGAATACCGCCATCCAGTGGCAAAATTACCGCATCAACATCGTGGACACTCCTGGTCACGCCGATTTTGGTGGCGAAGTGGAGCGCGTCTTATCAATGGTGGATTCGGTATTATTGCTGGTGGATGCGGTTGATGGCCCAATGCCACAGACACGTTTCGTGACTCAGAAGGCTTTTGCCTTGGGTTTACGCCCCATCGTGGTCATTAACAAAATTGATCGTCCTGGTGCTCGTCCCGAGTGGGTGCTGAACGCCACCTTTGATCTCTTTGATCGTCTTGGTGCCACCCAGGAACAGCTCGATTTTCCGGTCGTGTATGCCTCGGCATTGCATGGCTATGCTGGTCTAGATCCCGATATCCGTGGCGGAGACATGGAACCTTTGTTTCAAACCGTCGTGGCCCGAGTCCCACCGCCCAATGTCAATCCAGACGGACCATTCCAGATGCAAATTAGTTCCCTAGACTATTCCAGTTATATAGGAACTATAGGCATTGGCCGCATTACTCGCGGTCGCGTACATCCTAGCATGTTGGTGGTGGTGGTTGATCCACACGGCAATCGCCGCTCGGGTCGAGTCTTGCAGCCCTATGGTTTAATGGGTTTGAAGCGTTTCGATTTGCGTGAAGCAGCCGCCGGAGACATTATTGCCTTATCCGGCATCGAACCACTCTATATTTCCGATACTCTTTGCGATCCTGCCTGTATCGAGGCACTGCCCGCCTTGCAGGTAGACGAGCCGACAGTCCAGATGTCCTTTGAGGTGAACACTTCACCATTTGCCGGACGTGACGGTAAATTCGTCACCAGCCGCCAGCTTCGAGAGCGCCTGAATCGTGAGCTCATCCATAACGTGGCGCTGCGGGTTGAGGATGGAAATGACCCAGATAAATTTCGAGTATCGGGACGCGGGGAGTTGCATCTCTCGATTCTGATCGAGAACATGCGCCGCGAAGGCTACGAACTCGGAGTGTCCCGTCCACGGGTGATTATTAAAGAAATCAACGGCGAACGCATGGAACCCTATGAGTTGGTCACTGTGGACGTTGAGGAACAGCACCAAGGGACGGTCATGGAGCGCCTGGGCGCGCGCAAGGGAGATTTGGTCGATTTAATTCCCGATGGTAAAGGTCGAGTACGTCTTGACTATATGATTCCCGCGCGTGGGTTGATTGGATTTCACACCGAATTTCTGACCATGACTTCGGGTACTGGGTTGATTTACCATATCTTTGATCACTATGGTCCGATCAAGAAAGGCACGTTGGGTGGGCGCAGCAATGGCGTTTTGGCGTCCAATGGCCAAGGTAAAACCGTGGCTTATGCGCTGTTTAGCCTTCAGGAACGAGGACGGTTGTTTGTTGGTCCAGGAGAAGAGGTCTACGAAGGAATGATTGTAGGAATTCACTCCAGGGACAATGATCTAGTGGTGAATCCTCTCAAAGAAAAACAGCTTACTAATATTCGAGCAGCGGGTTCCGACGAGAATATTTTACTTACTCCCGCGCTACGCATGAGTTTGGAACAATCCCTGGAGTTCATTAACGACGATGAACTTCTGGAAGTTACGCCTCATTATCTCCGGCTGCGTAAACGTTTTCTTAAAGAGGTTGATCGACGTCGTGCGTCACGGAGTGGGGGAGCGGAAGCTGCCGGGGTAGGGCGCGTCAGCACCTGAGCATCATGGTTTAACCTTTAATTAAGGATCCGTCCTTGTCAACTACATCCTGTGCTCCTGTTTCACGTGACAACTCTGTCCCTAGCCCTCCTTTTTGGGGTAGTCGTTGTCTTGAGCGGATTTCCTTAAATGCAGTGGTACCCTACATTAATCGCACTGCTTTATATAAATTCCAGTGGGGATTCAAATCCGCTGGACGTTCCGTAGAGGAATACGCCGCATGGATTCACAGCGAAGTTGATCCAATTCTGAATCGCTTGGTAAAAGAAAGCGTCGCTGAAAATATTTTGCAGTTGAGCGCGCTCTATGGTTATTTTCCATGCCAATCACAGGGTAACGATTTAATTATCTATTCAGACCCGATGACGCGCCACGAGAAACTACGTTTTACCTTTCCACGTCAATCAACCGCGCGTGGGTTATGTATCGCCGATTTTTTTCGCGAGATAGCAACGGAAGAAATCGACGTCGTTGCCTTTCAACTCGTCACGGTCGGCCAGCACACTGCGGATTACGCCCGCTCCTTGTTTGACGCTGATCGCTATCAGGAATATTTATATTGGCATGGACTCAACGTTGAGGGCGTGGAAGGATTGGCCGAGTGGGTCCATAAGCGCATCCGTGGAGAATTAGGATTCGGTAATGAGGATTCTCGCGATCTCCACGAGTTGATTAAACAGCATTATCGCGGATCGCGTTATTCGTTTGGCTATCCCGCCTGTCCCAATCTGGCGGATCAGAATAAAATTCTTACATTATTGGGAGCAGAACGGATCGGCGTCACCTTGGGCGAATCGGATCAACTTTGGCCCGAGGAGTCGACCTCCGCCATTGTTGTCCATCATCCCATGGCGAAATATTTTGGTGTCTGAGACCATGTCTTACCTCTTCAAAATATTCGTGGATATTCTTTTGCTTCAGGCGGGTCCGCAAAATTTGCCCGCCTCGCGTTTTCTACTTAACGCCGCCACTTTACTTTATTTCTTCTCCGGGATTCTGGTTTCATTATTGAATTTTTCGTTTCTGTCGGCAATCGGAATTTCAATAATGGATACTGCATTACTTGCGCTAATGGCATGGCTGCCGCTGCGAATGCGAAATTTTGCTAACCGCACGCCTCAAACTTTGACCGCGATCTTTGGTGCCCTTGGCTTATTCAGCATTATTTCATTACCCATGGATATCTGGTTCACCACTTTATCCAATACTGAACAAAATTTTAATCAAATTCCTTCATTGATAATGATTTTTCTTTCGGTGTGGAGTTTGGCGGCGTTGGGGCATATTCTGCGTCACGCCCTGGAGATCACTTCAATAGTGGCGGCGGGATTGAGTCTTCTTTATATGATTCTTTCTCTTTTTATCACTACCCTGTTATTCATCCCGACAGTCGGTAATGGTGGCGCATCCTGAACGTTTAACTCTGGGAGCTTAATCTTTGGAGTTTCGCCGTGACTGATTTTACCTCGGTCCATCCTCGGTTCATCAGTCCAGAGAATTCGCGATTCACAGCGGTCCTCGGTCATCGACTAGCTTGTGCTAAATCGAGCCTCGGTGGCTTGTACCGCTCCACGCGCATAACGTCCGGGCCTACCGCCCGTAGCAACTTTACGTTGACAACCGCCCGGCGGGTTTTACGTGATCTTCCGGGTCTTCTTAACACAACCCCTACCCTAGCCATGACCTCAGACTATCGCGAATTCAACGGCGAAACCACCGATCACACTGCCGTGGCGCCCTCTGCTCCGTTTCACTACGCAACCGGGCTGCGGGGTCGTCCTCCATCCTTGGAGTCCTTCAATGAGGTGAGCTGATGAACGGGATTGATTCCATTATCCTTTCAAGCACTACCTTCCCGATGTTGACCGGAGTCGGTACGCATGAAACCAATACCATCTCGAATCAAGAAATAAATAAAACTCGAAACGCCATCGCCAATCAAGAAACAACCAAAATGCGGGTAGCGGAGTCAGCCCCGTCTGCGCGTGGATGTTCGTGTCGGGCGTGTCTACCCTCGAATGGTGGGACAAACGCGGATAACCGCATAGAGTCAACGCAGGATGAGTCTGCGTCATCCGCTGCTGGCGATCGATCTGCGGTATCCGAAGACGTCGGGATGATAAAAAAGCTTAAAGATCGCGATAAGGAAGTACGAGCGCATGAAGCTGCCCATCTAGCGGTTGCCGGCGGGCTGGCACGAGGTGGCGCGCGTTTTAGCTACCAACGTGGACCAGATGATCAGTTTTACGCTATCGGCGGCGAGGTCACCATTGATACCAGCCCCGTTTCTGGTGACCCCGAGGCAACCCTGGGAAAGGCGCGCACGATTCGCGCTGCTGCGCTGGCGCCCTCCGAACCTTCGGGTCAGGATCAAATGGTGGCAGCTGTAGCAATTCAAATGGCCCGCAAGGCTGAGAAAAAAATCGCAGAAAAACATAATGATGAAATAACCAATGGATAAAACTTACAACCCCCACGCCATTGAGCAGCACTGGTACCGAATTTGGGAAGAACAAGACTATTTTCGTCCGAGCGGTCAAGGTGCGCCTTATTGCATCATGATTCCGCCACCCAATGTCACGGGTAGTCTGCACATGGGTCACGCCTTCCAGGACACGCTCATGGATGCACTGACCCGTTACCACCGCATGATGGGACACAATACCTTGTGGCAGGCGGGCACTGATCACGCCGGGATCGCCACTCAAATGGTGGTCGAGCGTCAGCTCAATGCCGAAGGCAAAACCCGCCACGGCCTTGGGCGGGAAGAATTCTTACGCCGCGTTTGGGCGTGGAAGGCGCAATCAGGAGGCACCATCACCTCGCAATTGCGGCGGATGGGTGCGTCATTGGATTGGTCGCGGGAGCGGTTCACCATGGACGATGGCCTTTCGGCGGCGGTCACGGAAGTTTTTGTCCGACTATACGATGAAGGATTGATCTATCGTGGCCAGCGCCTAGTGAATTGGGATCCGGTGCTACACACCGCCGTTTCTGACCTTGAGGTTGTGTCGCAGGAAGAAGACGGATCTCTTTGGCATATTCGTTATCCATTGACCGACGGCACTGGATACGTGGTAGTCGCCACCACCCGCCCTGAGACACTACTTGGCGATACCGCCGTCGCAGTTCATCCCGAAGATGATCGTTACCGCCATCTAATTGGCAAGCAAGTGGCGTTGCCACTGACCGAACGCACCATTCCAGTGATCGCCGACACCTATGTTGATCCCGCTTTCGGTACCGGCTGCCTCAAGATCACCCCGGCTCACGATTTCAACGATTACGCTGTTGGTCAACGTCATGGACTCCCGATCATTAATGTGTTGACCATCGATGCCTGCCTCAACGAGCAAGCGCCACCCGCCTATCGTGGCCTCGACCGCTTCGCGGCGCGGCAGCGCATGGTGGCCGATCTAGAAGCGGCGCGGCTATTGGAAAAGGTTCAACCCCACAAATTAATGGTCCCACGTGGCGACCGTACCCATGCCGTCATCGAACCCTTTTTGACCGATCAATGGTATGTCCGCGCTGTACCGCTCGCCGCGCCAGCGGTGCGTGCCGTTGAGGAAGGGCGCATTCGTTTCATTCCCGAAAATTGGGCAAAAACCTATTTCGAGTGGATGCGCAATATTCAGGATTGGTGCGTAAGTCGCCAAATTTGGTGGGGACATCGTATTCCCGCCTGGTACGACGAAAACGGCGGGATTTATGTCGCTCCCTCGGAGGAAGCCGCGCGCGTCAAATATGGACTCGCCGCCGATTTTCCCTTGCGTCAAGACGAGGATGTCCTTGATACCTGGTTTTCCTCGGCGCTGTGGCCATTTTCTACCCTGGGCTGGCCACAAGCTACTCAAGAACTGGCCACCTTTTATCCGACTTCGGTATTAATCACGGGTTTCGATATCATTTTCTTCTGGGTCGCGCGGATGATCATGATGGGGCTGAAATTCACTGGCGAAGTTCCATTTCATGAAGTGTATATCCATGGCCTGGTGCGCGACGCCCACGGTCAAAAAATGTCCAAGTCGAAGGGAAATGTCCTCGACCCCATCGATCTGATTGACGGTATCGATTTAGAATCGTTGGTTGCCAAGCGCGCTGCCGGTCTCATGCAGCCAGAAATGGCCAGGCGCATCGAGCATGCCACGCGGCAAGAATATCCAGAGGGAATTCCCTCTTTTGGCACCGACGCCTTGCGTTTTACCTTCGCTGCACTTGCCAGCACCGGACGTGATATTAATTTCGAGTTTGGTCGAATTAGCGGCTATCGTAATTATTGCAACAAATTATGGAATGCGGCGCGTTACGTCCTCATGAATACCGACGGCAAGGATACCGGATTAGGAAACGAGCTAATAGAATTGGGACTTGCCGACCGCTGGATTTGGTCGCGCCTGGAAAAAACTATTACCGTCGTGACCACCGCCTTTAATGACTATCGTTTTGACTTGGCGGCAAACGCCATTTATGACTTTACCTGGAATGAATACTGTGATTGGTATTTAGAATTTTCCAAGCCTGTCCTTACCAGTGACACCGCAATTGCCGCACAGCGCGGCGCGCGACATACGCTGACACGAGTTTTGGAAACGCTCCTGCGCCTGGCTCATCCACTGATTCCGTTTATCACCGAGGAGATTTGGCAGCGGATTGCGCCTCTCGCGGGCTGCACGGGTCCAACACTAACTCAAGAATTCTACCCGCGCCCCGATGTCACGCGTATTGACTCCAATGCTGAATCCGAAATGAATTGGGTGATGGCTTTCATTGTAGGTGTAAGAAATATCCGTGGAGAAATGAATCTCTCCCCATCCAGACTCTTGCCGGTATTACTTCAACATGGCAATGCTCAAGATCGGGGCGCGGGTAGAATTCTTGAGTTAGTGT
>CAUYTW010000045.1 GCA_963575715.1 Gammaproteobacteria bacterium
GCCAGAACTACCTGCGCGAACAGAAAACGATACAGAGGGAAATGGAGGATGAGCGGAGGGAAAAACTTCAGGCGTTATTGCGTGAACAGGCGGCGTTAAAGGAAAAAGAAATAGCCATGAAAGAAAAAGAAGCAGCCCTCCAGCGTGAAAATCAAGCCTTGCAGCGCGAAAATCAAGCTGTGCAAGAAAAAGCGGCATTGGCTGAAATCGAACGCATCAAGGCGTTATTGTCTGATAAGGGACTCTCTATTTGAATACTCAACACATGAGTGATATCGTGCGGGCCGTACTTGGCTAGAGGTCGTTGAATTTCCTATCGACCGGCGTTTATGGATGGAAAGCGTATTTCGGTTAGGAGCTACGCAGTTGAAAAATAGCCGGAAAATTTTCAATCAGTTACATAACCAAACTATTTAGCAGTTTTCCAATAAAATAAAATCGTTACCGTTCAACTGCGTAACTTTTACTACCAATACCCCCCATGAATGAACCCGCCAAATTCAACAACGTCGTCAGCTTCCTTTGGGCGATTGCCGACCTCCTCAACGGCGCATTCAAGAAGAGCGAGTTCCAGAAGATCATCTTGCCCTTCACCGTGCTACGCCGTCTCGACTACGCACTGGAAGCCACCAAGGCCAAGGTGCTGGATACCGAGCACATCCTGAAGGAAAAGGGGCTGGAAAACCGCCACGGGCAGTTGTGCCGCGCTGCCGGTTACGCTTTCTACAACACCTCCAGGTTCACCTACGAGAGCCTCCTGCACGACGACACCAACCTCGCTCTGAACCTGCGCCAGTATGTGATGGGTTTCTCGCCCAATGTCCGCGAGATCTTTGCTGCCTTCAACTTCGACGACACCATCCGCGACCTCAGTCGGGTGAACTTGCTCTACCTGCTCATGGAGCGCTTCAACGAGAAGAGCAAGGTGGACCTGCGCCCCGCATCCATGTCCAACCACGAGATGGGCTACGTCTTCGAGCATCTGCTCCGCAAGTTCAACGAAGCCCTCAACGAAAACCCTGGCGAGCACTTCACGCCCCGCGATGCCATCCGGCTGATGGTCGATCTGGTGTTGATGTTCGACACCGAGCTGGCAGGCGCCGAGGGCGTGACCCGCACTGTCTACGACTGTGGATGCGGCACGGGCGGCATCCTCTCCATCACCAAGGACCACATCCTGCAGATCAACCCGCAGGCCAAGGTCTTCCTCTACGGGCAGGAGCTGAACCCGTTCACATGGGCCATCGCCCGCGCTGACATGCTCATTCTGGAGCCTGAGGGCAGGGACGCGGAAAACATCAAGTGCGGCAGCACCCTCTCCAATGACCAGCTCGCAAACATGCGCTTCGACCTCCAGTTCGTGAATCCGCCCTACGGCTACGAGTGGAGCAAGGACTACGACGCCGTCACCGCCGAGGCGGCGCGGGGCTTCGATGGCCGCTTCGGGGCCGGGACTCCGCGCAAGTCGGATGGCCAGATGCTCTTTTTGCAGCACCTCATCGCCCGGATGAACGACCCGCAGGAATCCCAGAGCTACATTGGCATCATTCTCAACGGCTCGCCGCTGTTCACTGGCGGTGCGGGATCGGGTGAATCAGAAATCCGCCGCTGGATCATGGAGAATGACTGGCTGGAAGCCATCGTCGCCCTGCCGCAGCAGATTTTTTACAACACCGGCATCGGCACCTACATCTGGTTACTGAGCAACCGTAAGCCCGTCGCCCACCAGGGCAAGGTTATGCTGGTGGACGCCTCGGGCGAGGAGTTCTGGTCGGGCATGTCCAAGAGCCTCGGCAGTAAACGCCGCGAGATCACCGACAGCCACAAGCAAGCGATTCTCCAACTGGTCAAGGCCCGCCAGGAAGGCCCGCATGTGAAGATTTTCGACACCACCGATTTCGGCTACCGCGAGATCAAGGTGCTGCGCCCGCTCAAGCTACGCTTTGAGGTCAATACCGAGTCGCTCGCCCGTCTCGACACGCAAGCGGCCTTCAGGAATTTGGCGGTGAGCAAGAAGAAAGACCCAGACGAACAGCAGCGCGAGGAAAAAAATGGCCTCGCCCTGCAAGCCCAGATCCGTAGCGTGTTGCAAACCCTCGCGGGCGAAACCTACATGCAGCGTGAGAAGTTCACTGCCGGGCTGGATGCCGCACTCAAAAAGGCGGGATTGAAGCTCAAGGCTCCCGTGCTCAAAGCCATTCTGGGTGGCATCGGCGAGCGCGATGACGCCGCCGAGATCTGCCGCGACAGCAGCGGCAACCCCGAGCCGGACCCCGACCTGAACGACACCGAGAATGTGCCGCTCAAGGAAAAGGTCGAAACCTACTTCGCCCGCGAGGTCACGCCGCATGTGCCTGATGCGTGGATTGATCCTGCCTATTGCGATGCCAAGGACCGCAAGGTGGGCAAGGTCGGCTACGAGATCCCGTTCAACCGCCACTTCTATGTCTTCCAGCCGCCCCGCCCCCTGAGCGCGATTGATGCCGATCTGAAAGCCTGCACCGATCGTATTTTGAGCATGATTACAAATTTATCAGCCTAGATAGAGACACACTTATGGATACCGTTACGCTCTCGCCTCAATTCCAAGTGATTATCCCGTCATCCATACGCGAGGCACTGCATCTCATTGGAGGCGAAAAATTCAGGATATTGTGCTACGCGGATCGCGTCGAACTCATTCCCGTTCGTCCGATTCAGCAAATGCGCGGTTTCCTTCGCGGCATGGACACCACCATCGAACGTGAGGATGACCGTCTGTGATTGCTGCCAATATTGTGGATTCATCCGGGTGGCTAGAATATTTCGTCGATAGTGATCGCGCTTCTCTGTTTGCCTTGGCCATTGAGGATTCCGGAAATCTTCTGGTGCCCGTTATTATTCTGTACGAAGTCTTCAAGAAGGTGCTCCGGGAACGCGGTGAGAATGACGCGCTCCAGATTGCCAGCGTGATGCAGCCAGGTCGGATTATTGATTTGGATTCATCGTTGGCGCTGGATGCGGCGCGTTATCCTTTGCCGTTAGCGGATAGCATCATCTATGCGGCGGCGATGCGTCATTCGGCTATTCTTTGGACTCAGGACGAGCATTTCAAAGATTTGCCCAATGTGCGATTTTTTCCTAAGAAATTAGGAACTTCATTATGAGCTTCCCGCGTTATCCGAAATACAAAGCCAGCGGCGTGGAATGGCTCGGGGACGTGCCGGAGCATTGGGCGGTGAAACGGCTCAAGCACAACGCGCGCTTACTCACCGAAAAGACGGATCGAAGGGATCACCCCGTCGGCTTGGAAAACATCGAAGGGTGGTCTGGTCGTTTTATCCCGACGGAAACCGCTTTTGAGGGTGAAGGGATTGCCTTCGATGCCGGAGATATTCTGTTCGGCAAATTGCGTCCCTACCTTGCGAAAGCCTATCTCGCGCAATCTTCTGGTGAGGCAGTCGGTGACTTCTACGTCATGAGACCAGCCGTCGGCATCGATGCGCGTTTCGCTCAATATCAAATTCTGAATCGTGAGTTTATCGCAATCGTGGATGGCTCAACCTTTGGCACCAAAATGCCGCGTGCGAGTTGGGAGTTCGTTGGCGGGATGAAACTGACGCTCCCGCCGCTTGTCGAGCAAACGGCCATTGCGGAGTTTCTGGACCGGGAGACGGGGAAGATTGATGGGCTGGTGGCGGAGCAGCGGCGGCTGATGGAACTGCTGAAAGAAAAACGGCAGGCCGTCATCTCCCACGCCGTCACCCAAGGTCTCAACCCCCACGCCCCCATGAAGCCTTCCGGCATCGAATGGCTCGGCGATGTGCCGGAACATTGGGAGGTGAAGCGGTTAAAACACGTCTTAGCTCGCAATGGCCTGGTGCGCGGTCCATTCGGTGGAGATCTTAAAAAGGAAATATTTCAGGCATCCGGGATCAAAGTCTACGAACAGAAGAATGCGATCTATCGTGATTACCAACTTGGTGAGTCTTACGTTTCTGCGGGTAAATATTCTGAGATGTTGAGATTCCGCGTAACGCCTGGCGACTACATCATGAGTTGCTCTGGAACCATCGGGAAAACATATCGCCTTCCTGAGAGCGCGCCTGATGGAATTATTAATCAGGCTCTACTGATAATACGGTTCTCAAATAATGTAACTTTTCAGTATGCCGACTGGATTTTTGATTCCGAGTTTTTTGTTAAGCAGATCCTCGACAACTCTCAAGGCGGGGCGATGAAGAATCTCGTAGGCATGGATGTTTTTACCTCGATCAGCCTGCCTGTTCCGCCCCTCAACGAGCAGTTGCAAATTGCACAATATCTCGACGCCGAATCTTCCAAATTCGACATCCTCACCGCCGAAGCGCCGAAGCGCAACGCGCCATCGACCTGCTGCAAGAACGCCGCACCGCGCTGATCTCCGCCGCCGTCACCGGTCAGATTGATGTGCGTGGGTTTGATTTTTCGACTATAAATGACTAAACTTAGTCCAGTCGAAAACAAGTAAAAAGGTTATTCATGCAAACTGTCAATATTCATGAGGCAAAAACGCAGCTTTCTCGTTTTGTTGATCAGGCAGCAGCGGGGGAGGAAATTATCATCGCTCGGGCGGGTAAGCCGGTGGCTCGTTTAGCGCCGCTGGTTACGCCACACAGAAAAGCTCGTCAACTCGGTCTTGGAAAAGGAAAATTTACCTTGCCCGTTGGCTTCGACGAAATGAATACCGAAGAGATTACCGTCATGTTCGAGCAGGGGGCATAAATTGTCACCGCGCACGTATCTGCTGGATACCAATATCCTACTCACCACTGCCATCTCCCCAGAAAGATTGCCACCAGAAACACAAGAATGGTTGATTAATCCGACGAACACGATATTTTTCAGCGCGGCGAATATCTGGGAGATCGGAATTAAGCGTTCACTCAACCGTGAGGGATTCGATTTTTTTCCTGAAGACATCCATCGCCTTGCGTTAGATATGGGCTTTAGCGAATTTTCGGTAAAAAGTGAACATTGTTACGCTATCGCTCGTATGCCATGGCACCATCGTGACCCATTTGACCGAATACTCATTGCGCAGGCGCAATCATTACCAGCGTATTTTCTCACCACGGATAAATTGCTGTGTAAGTATTCGGATCTGGTTATTCCGATTACGTTGAGTACGCCATCCTGAGTAAACGCATGAGCGAGATCGGTCAATCCGAAACTAACCATGGCCAAAATTACCTCCGAATCCGCGTTTGAAGAACACATCGAAGATGTCCTACTGAATACGCATGGCTATTTCCCCGCCCAGCAGGCGGACTACGACAAGGCGCTGTGCCTGCGGCCCGAGACGGTCATCTCCTTCATCCGCGCTACGCAAACCAAAAAGTGGGCGGACTACTGCGAGTTGATCAGCGACAAAGAGCAGGCGACCCGCAACCTGCTCAAGCGCATCAAGGAAGTGGTGGATAAGGAAGGCACGCTACATGCCCTGCGCAAAGGCTTCGACATCCACGGTGGCGGGCATTTCGACCTGTGCTACTTCGAGCCGACCAACCCGGCGGCTGAGGAAAGTCGGCGGCTCTATCAAGAAAATTTGCTGCACATCCAGCGACAACTAAAGTTCTCTGACAAGGACGAGAAATCGCTTGACATGGGCATCTTCCTCAACGGTTTACCCATCTTCACCATCGAACTGAAAAACCAGATCTCGGGCCAGACTGTCGGCCACGCGATAAAGCAATACAAAGGGACTCGCGATCCCAAAGAACCGTTGTTCCGTTTCAAGCGTTGCCTCGCTCACTTTGCGGTGGATAATGATCTGGTCTATGTGGCCACCGAACTCGCCGGAGCCAAGACCCAGTTCCTGCCCTTCAACCAGGGCAACGACGGCGGCGCGGGTAATCCGCCTTGCAAGGTCGGCTATGCCACCAGCTACCTGTGGCAGGAGGTCTGGCAGAAGCCGCGCATCCTCGACCTGATTCAGCGTTTCATCCGCGTGGTGGATGTGCTGGATGACAAGGGCAAGAAGACCGATAAGCAGCGGCAGATTTTCCCGCGCTTTCATCAGCTCACCTGCGTGCGCGAACTCGGGGCTGATGCCCGGAAGCATGGTGCGGGCAGGCGTTACCTCAACCAGCACAGCGCGGGCAGCGGCAAGACCAACTGCATCGCGTGGCTGGCCAATAGCCTCGCCACTCTGCACACCAAGGAAGGCCAGCCGGTCTTCAGCTCGGTGATCGTGATTTCCGACCGCCGCGTGATCGACCGCCAGCTCCAGCGCACGCTCGCGCAAGTGATCGAGACCCCCGGCATGTTGGTCAACATCGCCGCCGATGACGGCATGACCTCCAAAGACCTCAAGCGGGCGCTGGAGGATGGCAAGCGCATCATCGTGACCACGCTGCAAAAATTCGGCGTGATCATGGACAGCATGGGCGAGCTGCCGGGTGAACGCTTTGCGGTGATCGTGGATGAAGCGCACTCGTCGCAGGCGGGCCAAAGCGCCCAGGCGGTGCAGAAGGTGCTTTCCTATGTCTCCGAAGACGAGCAAAAAGACGAAGAGGAGAAAACCACCGAGGATCGAATTCTGGAGGATTTGAAAACACGCGGCCCGCAAAAGAACGTGAGCTACTTCGCCTTCACCGCCACGCCCAAGCCGGAGACCTTGCAGCAGTTCGGCACCTGGCACGCGGACGGCACCTTCAAGCCGTTCAGCCTCTACACCATGCGCCAGGCGATCGAGGAGGGCTTCATTCTCGATGTGCTGAAGAACTACACCACCTATGACCAATACTGGGCACTGCTCAAAAAGGTGGAGGACGATCCCGAGTTCGAGGAGGCGAAGACCAAGACGCTGCTCAAGCAGTTTGTCAGCCGCCACGAGCGCACCATCGCCAGGAAAGTCGCCATCATCATCGAGCATTTCCAAACGGTGGTCAGCGACAAGCTGGGCGGCAAAGCCAAGGCGATGATCGTCACTTCCTCCCGCCTGCACGCGGTGCGCTACAAGCTCGCCGTAGATGCCGATTTGAAAAAGCAGGGCAGCCCTTTCAAGGCACTGGTGGCCTTCACCGATGTGGTGAAAGATTCCAAGGACGGCAAGGAATACACCGAAGCCAACATGAATGGCTTCCCCGAGACGGCGACGGCGGATCGGTTCGAGGCGGATGAATACCGCTTCCTGATCGTGGCGAGCAAGTTTCAGACGGGCTTCGACCAGCCCAAGCTGCTGGCCATGTATGTGGACAAGAAACTCTGCGGCGTGGCCTGCGTCCAAACGCTCTCGCGCCTCAACCGCACTACGGCAGGCAAGGAAGAGACCTTCGTGCTGGATTTCGAGAACACTGCCGAGGACATCGAGCAGGGGTTCCAGCAGTTCTATGACCGCATCACGCTTTCCAAGGAAACCGACCCCAACCAGCTCTACAACATCCGCATCGACCTCGATAAATTCGGGATTCACACGGATGCCGACCTGGAGGCATTCGCCAAAGAGTGGTTCGCCGCCAAGCCGAAGATTGAAAAGCTCCACGCGCTCACCGATCCCGTGGCCGAGAAATGGAAGAGGGAAGGCGAAGAAGAGCAGGTGGACTACAAATCAAAGGCGCGGGATTTCGTGAAGCTCTACGCCTTCATGTCGCACCTCGTCCCGCTGCGGGATGCCGGACTGGAGAAGCTCAACGTGTTTCTGCGTTTTCTGCTCCCCAAACTGCCCGCCAAAAAAGGCGAAATCCCGCTGGAGGTGCTCGGCATGGTGGACATGGAAAAGCTCGCCGTGCGCAAGAACGACAAAAAAAATATTGGCCTGAAACGCGGTGAAACAAAGGTCGACCCGCTCAATTACGGCGGCGGTGCCACCCTGTCAGATGAAGAGCATGAGCAACTCTCTAAGATAATCGAAGACCTCAACACGCGGTTTAACACCTCGTTCACCGATGACGAAATCATGGTGATCAAGCAGCTCGAAAAAAAGATCGGTGAGGACGAAGCACTCCAGCAGCAGCTCAAGAACGGCTCGCGGCATGCAGTTGAAGCGACATTCCAGCAGGTGGCCAAAGATGCTTTCGAGGACTTGGTGAACGACAACTTCAAATTTTACAAAAAGGTCAGCGAAGACGACGAAGTGTCGAAGGAATTCTTTTCTCGGCTTTTTGAGTGGTATATCGAAGGGATCGGGAAAGGAACACCGCAAAAGAAGGAAAAGTAACGAAGGACCGAAGACGGCCCCGGGTATAAAATCCAATGGCTAAAGTAAATCCAGCAATTCTGCTTCCTAAAATGTGCACATAAGTGTTTATGTACTCAAATTAAGGATAATTC
>CAUYTW010000046.1 GCA_963575715.1 Gammaproteobacteria bacterium
CTTACAGGCTGACAGCCGGGAAAGACCGGCTCCTAATTCTGAAAACCGCCCGCTTAAAGCCGGGGTGGCTCTCTCGCGGGCATTTGGTGAAAACCGCCCCCCCTTTCCTCCCCGCCCTAAAGGGCGGGGTTTCTCGGGGACATTGATGAGCAATTCAATGACACTGGGTCTAATGTCGCCCCTAACCGGGTTGGTCGAGATATACGGCCCCGAGATTGTTTGGGCTGCCCGTATCGCTTGTGAAGAAATCAATGAGCGTGGCGGCATTTTGGGTCGCCCACTGGAACTCATTATTGAGGATGATGGGAGCTTACCGGATACGGCAGTACCAGCTGCACTAAGACTGATCGATGAACATGGCTGTGTCGCTATTATCGGCAATCTTCTGTCCAACTCACGGATTGCTGTTGCCACGCAGGTGGCCGAGCCTAAACGGATTCCCTACCTCAATTTTTCATTCTACGAAGGCAGTATTGCCAGCCGCTACTTTTTTCATTTTGCCGCTCTGCCCAATCAACAGATCGACAAGATGATCCCCTATATGGCCAAGCACTTTGGCCTCAAGATGTTCTTCGCCGGCAACAACTATGAGTGGCCACGCGGGTCTATCGATGCCGCTAAACGCATCCTTATCCGCCTTGAAGGTGACATAGTGGGTGAGGAATATCTAAACATCGGTGCCGATATCGCTGATATTGATCGCTTACTGAATCAGGTAATCCGTTCCGGCGCTGATGTTTTTGTTCCCTATTTTGCTGGTAGCGACCAGATCACCCTTCTGACACGCTTCACGGAGATGGGCTTAAAAAAGCACATGGCCGTCGTGATGGGCCATTACGACGAAATGATGGTGAGCCGTCTACCATCGCATGTCCGCGAGGGTTTTTTTTCCAGTAATACCTATTTTATGTCTCTGGATACGATCGAGAATCGGCGTTACCTGGATCGCCTGATTCGTCAGCCAGGCATCACGGGAATTTGGCCTCATGGCAATGGCGTGCTAACGAATTTTGGCGAGGGAACCTACTTGTGTGTGCAGGCTTTCGCGCAAGCGGTGGAGGCGGCTGGAACCACAAATGCCGAGGCCCTTGTGGAGGCGCTAAAAAATAGTCGCGTCATCGGACCCCAGGGTATTGTTGAAATGGATGCCGTGACGCACCACGCCACCGTCAATACCTATCTATCACGCTGCAATCAGAATGGGACATTCGACATTGTCGAAAGTTTTGGCCGAAATGCTCCCCGAATTCCCGATCGCTATTTTCAAAAAACCAAAGCCACGCAGCTACATGAGTCATCCATATCGCCCGAGGTAACAGCCAGACTGGCAGCGGAAGTCGGTGTGGCAAAACGTAAAATAGGAACTGCGCAGCAAATCCTCTCCGTCATGGACATGATGATCCTTGCCACGAATGCAGCAGGCATTATCACCGAGGCCAACCCCAGTGCTTGCCTGGGGTTCGGTTACAGCGAGAAAGAATTGTTCGGTATGGCAGTGCATCTGTTACTGCCCCCCCACCTACGCCAAAAACACGCGGAATTACTCAAACGATTTGTCGAAGGCGAGGAAATCGAGCGTCGAATGTCGGGTCGCAACGAGGTTACGGGTTATCGCAAGGACGGTAGTTTTTTTCCCGTCGAGGCCTCCATTGCAAAATTCCGCAATGGTGATGAGTGGTTGTTGGTGATCACCATGCGAGATATTACGGAACGCAAGAAGGCCGAAGAAGAACTGACCCGACGTGCCACCCACGATCCCCTGACTGGCCTGCCCAATCGTGCCCTGATTCGTGAGCGGCTTGCCACTGCCCTGCAACGTTCTCGTCGCAATGGTTTGAGCGTGGCGCTGCTGTTTATCGATCTCGATAGTTTCAAGCTCATTAACGATACGCATGGGCATGACGCAGGTGACCTATTGCTCAAGACCGTGGCGACCCGGTTGATAGAACAGGTGCGACCTGGCGATACGGTCTCACGGTTGGCGGGGGATGAATTTATCGTTCTCTGCGAGCAACTGGAGCAACCAAGCACGATGTCGGCCCTGGCCGAGCGGATTAACGACGCATTGCGTCAGCCATTCAGTGTCAATGGGTTATCTTTGTATGTCACCGCCAGCATTGGCGTTGCCATTGGCGCGGGCAGCACACATTCCCCAGATGACTTGTTACGGGCGGCGGATATGGCGATGTATGCCGTGAAGGAAAAAGGCCGGGACAGTTGGCAGTTTTTTAGCGAAAGGTTGCACGAACAGGCTAAACAGCGCCTCGCCATCACGAATGGTCTGAGAGGTGCAATTCAGCGGAATGAAATGTCACTTCGCTTCCAGCCCATTGTCGCCGCCGAAACAGGCCGAATACTCGGTGCCGAAGCATTGTTACGTTGGCGTACCCCACAAGGCGATGTTTCTCCTGCTGTATTTATTCCGATTGCTGAAATGACAGGAGCGATCATTGAAGTGGGCGCCTGGGTCTTCCGTGAGGGTTGTCGAGCACAAACTTCGTGGCAACGTCGCTGGGGGGATAAGGCACCCTATGTTTCCATTAACCTCTCAACACGCCAGTTGAGTGAGAACACGCTGGCGGATAATTTTGCGATGATACTCCGTGAAACCAACGCAGCTCCCGAGAAAATATTACTCGAAATCACAGAAACGTCGCTGATGGCCGATGTGGAAACCAATCTACGCATCTTACGTCGTTTGGCTGATCTTGGGCTGCGAGTAGCGGTAGATGATTTTGGCACTGGCTATTCATCACTCGCTCAACTGACGCGACTCCCTGTTAGCGTATTAAAAATCGACAAAGCTTTTGTCGATGGTATCGAAAAAAGCGAGGATAGCCGCCTGGTGATTCGTGCCGTGATTGGGTTAGGACGCTCGCTGGGACTCAAACTGGTTGCCGAAGGCGTAGAAAATGCCACCCAGCAGCGTGAACTTTGTACCTATGGCTGCGATCTCATTCAGGGCTATTATTTTTACCGCCCGCTTGAGGAAAAAGCCTTCGTCGAGACGGCGGAGCGAGAATTCCGGGACGAGTCTTTTGGCTGAGATGCTTTACAGAAAATATCGCCAACCAAACCAATTGCTTGTTTTTCTTTTTTCCTACAAAAGACCATAATTCATCACACTCAATGATGAGGCGTCCTTTTGATTTCTTTACTTTTTTGATTCAGAACGGGATAGAAGTTACGCGATTGAACTTTAACTGTTTGATTTAGCTAGAAAGCCAATAAAGGATTATCTTTTGCTATCGATTGAAAATGTTGAACCTATTTTTTCAACTGCGTAACTCCTAGATATATCAACAAAATCCTAGTAATATGTAACTTCATGAACCCCTACTGCTAAAGGCCGGGGCTTGTAAAGACCAATTGATGACCAGGCTAAGAAAATCTATGCAAATAGACGCGCTACAATTTTTGCGTCATGACACCTACGGATGCGTGCCAGTCTGTAGCTCTGTCACTGTACATCATGCAGTTGCGGATGCAACGAAGGTGTGCGGTGTAAAAAGCGCATCAGTCATTAGCCAAGGCAAACAATAACCCACGCAAGCCGAATTGCCCTTACATGCTGACAGCCGGTTTAACAGACGGTTGCAAAACCGTCCGCTTTCCTGCCTACGGCTAAAGCCAGGGTGGCTCTCTCGGAGACTTTGGTGAAAACGGCCAAAAGACTCTCCCTCACCAGGCCTTTACAGATTTATCGCCAAAAAATATCGACAATTTCTCAAATTCAACTTCAAAAAATACAGGAGGACGGCGCTTCATGGCTACAGCCAGAGGTTTCCGCTGAATTTAGATGACCACTACCTTTAATTTTGATAATACACGCCTTGGTATCATTGGATTAGGCTATGTAGGCCTACCTCTGGCGGTGGAGTTTGGAAAAATTTTTCCCACTGTAGGTTTTGATATTAACGCGACACGCATCGCCGACTTACGCCTCGGTCGAGATTACACTCTGGAAGTAAATAGCGAGGAATTAACCGCCGCAACCCATCTAAGTTTCACAAACCAGACATCCGACCTCCAGAAGTGCAATTTTTTTGTTGTCACGGTTCCTACACCTATTGACCGCTACAAACGTCCTGATCTTACTCCCTTGCAAAAAGCCAGCATGACCGTTGGCCGGTTGCTTAAAAAAGGCGATGTCGTGGTCTACGAATCGACTGTGTATCCAGGTGCCACCGAAGAAATTTGTGTTCCAATTCTTGAAACCGAATCCGGCTTGCGTTTTAATCATGATTTCTTCGTGGGCTATAGCCCTGAGCGCATTAATCCGGGCGACAAGGAACATCGGCTGACGACCATTCATAAAATTACTTCTGGCTCGACCCCAGCCTGCGCGCAATATGTTGATGCAGTTTATCGTCGTATTATTCACGCAGGTACTCATTCGGTCAGCAGTATCAAAATTGCTGAGGCTGCGAAAATTATTGAAAATACCCAGCGTGATGTCAATATTGCGTTAATTAATGAGCTTGCTCTTATTTTCCACCGCCTTGGTATCGATACCGAGGAAGTTCTCAATGCAGCAGGCACTAAATGGAATTTCCTTCCCTTTCGTCCCGGTTTAGTGGGTGGACATTGCATTGGCGTTGACCCGTATTATCTTACCCATAAAGCGCAAGAGATTGGTTACCATCCAGAAATTATTCTTGCTGGGCGTCGCATCAACGATAACATGGGAAAATGTGTGGCGGAAAGGGTCATTAAATTAATGACCAACCGCCATATTCAGATAGCAAATTCTAATATTTTGATTTTGGGTCTAACCTTTAAGGAAAATTGTCCTGATTTGCGCAATACCCGGGTAGTAGATATTGTCACGGAACTTGAAAAATTTAATAGTAACGTTACGGTGTATGATCCATGGGTAAATATTCCCGAAGCGGAACAGGAGTATGGTATCAACATTGTCGCTAGTCCCGAACCGGAAAAGTACGATGCGGTTATTATTGCGGTAGCGCATACTCAATTCCGTGAACTCGGCGAAGTCGGCATTCGTATTTTTGGAAAACCGCATGCGGTTTTCTTTGATGTTAAATATATACTCTCTGCCGAACAAGTTGATGGACGGCTGTGAAAAATCAATAAAATTCATAAAAAACGAGGTTATTTATGAAAATACTGATTACTGGTACCGCTGGCTTTATTGGTTCAGCGTTGGCTTTACGTCTTTTGGAGCGAGGTGACGAAATTATCGGTATTGACAATCTAGATCCGTATTACGACGTAACTCTCAAGCAGGCACGCTTGGTGCGGCTGGTTCACCCAAGTTTTACCGATTTACGGATTAATCTTCAAGATCGCGGCGCGATAACCGAAATATTTTCTCATTATCGTCCGCAACGTGTCGTTAATCTCGCTGCACAAGCAGGGGTACGGTATTCGCTAATTAATCCCTATGCCTACATTGAAACTAATCTTGTCGGTTTTGCCAATTTGCTTGAAGGTTGTCGCCACAATCAAGTTGAGCATTTAGTTTATGCCTCAAGTAGTTCTGTTTATGGCTGCAATCCACGCCTGCCGTTTTCAGTGCATGATAATGTCGATCATCCTTTAAGTCTTTACGCCGCAACCAAAAAAGCCAACGAATTAATGGCGCATACCTATAGCCATCTGTATCGACTCCCGACGACGGGATTACGATTTTTTACAGTGTATGGTCCCTGGGGCCGGCCAGATATGGCATTATTCAAATTTACTCGCAATATTCTCGCCGGTGAGCCGATTGATGTGTATAACCATGGAAAACACAAACGGGACTTCACCTATATTGATGACATCGTCGAGGGCGTAATCCGAATACTCGACCGCATCCCCGCGCCTAACCCTGACTGGAAAGGCGATGACCCAGGAACCAGCCTAGCACCATATCGCATTTACAATATTGGCAATCATAATCCGGTCGATTTGACGCACTATATTGAAGTTTTGGAGGGATGTCTGGGACGTAAAGCTGAAAAACGACTATTGCCACTTCAGGATGGTGATGTACAGGATACCTTTGCCGATGTTGAGGATTTGGTACATGATGTTGGATTTAAACCCGCAACCAGCGTTGAAACCGGAATAGCACAATTCGTCGCGTGGTACCTTAATTATTATCGAGTATAGTTTACTGCCGTGAATAAACGTTCCCTTGCACTTCTGGGTTTTTCCGAGCAGGATACTTTACTGCTACGCTCGCTATTAACATTAAGCGAGCCTTTGCTGAAAGATAAATGGATAATTGCACCCCTCCGTGAGGCAGAAGTCATTCTGGCGGATAGCACAAAAATCATGGACACGGAATTTTCCGATTTGGCAGCGACCATGGTAACGGTGCATCCTGCCGGGAGCAGGCTCACTGATCAACTTAATTTGTCCCGGCCATTACGTGTATCTCATCTGGTTGCGCTCCTTAATAGAATTTCTAGCACGCCATTCTCCCGTGTTGCTTTATCGTCGGTTAAAAGCAATCCAATTGCGTCGTCGCATACACAGAAACTAGCAACGGAGTTAAATCCCCCTCTCCAGGAGGGTACCCAAGAAAATTCGGGCAAGGGAATTGCGAATTGGTTAAGTGAGCGATTCGATCGCTTGAATTGGAAAAAAACTCCCAGCCCTTTACCAATTACCATTAATTCACCACCGCCTTTACGCATTTTTGCCCACAGCCCGCGTGCTTTTCACAACCCTGCCCTAGAACTAAACGAGCGTTCCATTCGCAGGAATCTTGCCCAGCTACCATTATTGAATATCAACATCAGCATTCCATTGTTAATCGATACTTTGCACGGGTTGAGTGACGAACCGCTCCCCGCGCGCACCCGTCTTCAGCTTATCGATTTGTATCGGGAACCGGTAAATGCTCTATTCTATACTTTTGGAACCCCTATTCTTCGTAACCTCTCCCCCTTGGATGGCTGGGAAGGAAACCCACTAGATCCAGGTAAAATGTTCATCGAATGCGCCAATGGCTACAAGGCGGTTATTCTAGCGTCTAGCCAGGCCGGGAATACTCCACTTACCGATGATTCACTGCTGACCGGATTATGGCGCGCTATTGAACAACTGGCACATGTTTTAATTCACGCCTATCGATATTATCGATCTCTCCCGCCTGGAATATTTTTTGAAATTCAACAAATTTTTCGTTATGCCGCTTATTGGGAGGTGGAAAATCGTTCCTTGCGTGCTAGCCATCCTGGCCTGGGAATGGACGCACCGGAAGGAACAACAAGTATTTCCGACCTCTATAAGCAATTACTTTTATTCGCTATTGCTGATCCCTATGGGTTATCCATCGATCATTTGAATCAAGCACTGTCTTATTTGGTTCCTGTCGCAGGGAAAGCACAATTGCTGAACTGGAGGGACGCACTACGGAAAAAAATAATTTTGGATCAGTTCCAGTCTATATCTAATGGATTGGTAGAAAATTTATTTTTTGTAAATCTCGACATGGATCATCTTCCACTTCCTATCACTCAGATCGATATTTCAAATGTAAATGAAAATTATTGGATTCTCAACAATCAACCCATACTTGAAACGATATATCAAAGTACCACCGTACTTGCGGAGGATAATAACGAAAAAGAAACTGCTGAATTACCACGGCGACTTGTGGAACAACTAATTACCTGCTTGCGTGGCGCAGGCCAGCGCACAGAATCTCGATATTCAGGAAAAGCGCAAGTTACTTTAGCCTTAGGTATTTTAGAAGTACACCGCGTATTATTGGGTGATGTGCTTTCAAAAAAGAATTCCTGGACTATAGTGAATGAAAACAGCAAAGGTCTCATGATAAATTCCTCCGGGCAACAGTTAGCCTCAGTAGGTGACATTGTTGGAATCCAACGTCTTTCCGCAAGCGTGGAAAAAATCTGGATGGTTGGCGTAATTCGCTGGTTACGAGTGGTCAATTCTGGCGGTATGGCATTTGGAATTGAAATATTGACGGGTAGCTCCGAGGCTGCATGGTATATATCGCTATCGAAAAATCAACAGCCTTGCATTTTGCAAATTTTACCCGATAAAGAAGAGGCTCTTATTGTGCCCAAGGGATTTTATCGTCGTGATATTAATTTCGAATTAAAGCGCC
The DNA here is from genome assembly GCA_963575715.1 of Gammaproteobacteria bacterium. Lineage (NCBI taxonomy): Bacteria > Pseudomonadati > Pseudomonadota > Gammaproteobacteria > Gammaproteobacteria bacterium. Next base: position 8,093 of record CAUYTW010000046.1, read on the forward strand.
AAGCTGGATTATATCAAGTCACAGCAGGCCATCTCCTCCAAGAAGAAGCGGGATTTGACCAATTCGAATTAATCTAGGAGTTACGCAGTTGACAAACAATTGCGTTAAAATACAACAATGAACCATC